>JAUWCK010000019.1 GCA_030609345.1 Methanosarcinales archaeon
GTTTGCTACCGCCTTCGCAATCAATGTTTTCCCGGTTCCGGGCGGTCCGTACATCAGTATCCCCTTCGGAGGATCGATGCCCAGTTTCTGGAAAACTTCGGGATGTTTCATTGGCAGTTCGACCATCTCACGCACCCGATCAACCTCCTCATGAAGCCCCCCGATATCCTCATAAGTGATGCCGGTACCTTTCGCAGAGTCAAACCCGATGACGGGTTTTTCGAGCAGCACGATCTCGGTCTGTTTGTCCACCAGCACCATCCCTTCAGGTATCGTCTCGGTTACGATGAGCGGCAGCATCTGCCCTCCAAACGGGGACGGCGTCGTCAGGATGGGGATGATATCGCCGAGCAGGATAGGGCGCTTGAACGTCTGCTGCTTCACGATGGTCTCGGCATCATGACCGAACTGGACATCCGAACCCTGTGGCGGGGCAAAAACCACTCGTTCGGCATCTTTTACGGGTGCACGCCTGATCTTCACCCGCTCTCCGATTCCACTGCCAGCGTTCTGGCGCACATAACTGTCGATCCGTATCGTCTCCTGCCCCCAGTCCTGCCGATCAGCGCGCCAGACCTTCGCACCGGTCACTCTCCTGCCCTCGATCTCGATGATGTCGCCGGGTGACAGTTGAAGCGTCTGAAGGACGTAGGGATCGAGGCGTGCCATCCCCCTTCCCGCATCCTTCGGATACGCCTTTACAACCGTTAATTGAATTTCGTTCATGAATGTCCGCCTGTTAGATTTGGATTTATGCTCTGATATATCTGTCTGGATTGGCTATAAGGGTTATCTGTGCAACGTTAGAGTTATTTGGAAAATTCCATACGCCATCGAGCATGTTCCGTAGGGAACTCACAACAAAAAATTTGCCGGGTACATTAGCAATCCTTCGATGAAGAGTCTCTTCATGTCATCCTGCTGCGCTCCGGGTAGGCAGGCGACTCTGCTGCTGCTTCGGTGGACGCTATGATTACCCGGCTTTCGCAACCTCTCGCACGATATCGCTTGTAGTCAGTATCCCGACCGGTCGCTGTGACGCGCCAACGCCTTTTTCTGACAGTATCAGCAGTCTGTGGATGTGCCCCTCGTCCATGATCCTCGCTGCCCGTCCCAGTGTGGCATCCGGCGCAACCGCGATCAGGCGTGAAGACATGATATCCTCTGCGGTCAACTGTTTAAGATCCGGTTTGTGCAGCACCTTGACCATATCCATCTCTGATATGAATCCGAGCATATCCCCCTGCGCACCGATCACTGCCACTCCGGATAAATGCTGGTTCGCCATCCTCTCTGCGATCTCCTTGACCGGCGTGTCCGGTGAGGCGGTCACCACTCCGCGCGTCATCACATCTCGTATCATTTTTTCAGATATCTTCATGATCATCGACTCCTGTTCTCATTTCTCGTGTGTAAGCGGTACCACACCCCAAACGCGCATCTCGCATGATGGGTTGGACTGATATATCTATTTCAGGTACCATGAGAAAAAGATATCGATCACTCTATCGGCAGGTGACCCTGATGTTCTGATCAAGCGGTTCCATCTTAAATTTAGTGTCTGTAAATTGTTCGCACACCCAGATATTCGTCTTCGTGTGGAGCGACAACTCCCTCGCGGTAAACGACCCGGATCTTGCGATAGCCATGTACGGGATCAGTTGATCTGCCAGATAAACGTCCACCGCCGCCCCGGAGTCCAGTTCCCTGATGATACTGTCTGCTGCATCGGATCCTACCACCTCTGCTGGCTTCCCACGCTCTCCAAGCGCAGATCCTCCCATAAGACCGCGCCAGAGCGTGATTCCGCTTCCTGTGCTGCCACTGCCACCCATGATGCCCTTGCCATCCTTGCTACTCTTGCTGCCTTTCGGTGCGGCAGGGTTGTGCTCTGTCACGATATCCGCGGCATATCCGTGCGCCTCAAGTCGGGTGACGGCAGCACCACGCTGCCTTTTTGCGACATGCTCAGGAAGTCTTGACGCATGAGAGCATCCATAAACCGTATTCGCATCCATTCTCTCAAAATCAACCCCTGAAATCCGGGAGGGCGTAATCACAGCCCTGATCTGCCCGCCCCCACGCGGATAATAGCCACGCCGCAACACCTTGATCTCCACACCGCACCCGGCAAGCGCGAGCGCTGGCAGCGTGACGTGCCGCAGATAGTCGATCGGCGGACTCCAGTTCACATCGGTTCCGCCTGTGATATCAAAAAGGACAGTCTCCGGTGAATGCAGCGCAACAGGGATCAGACATTGGAGCAGAAGCGAAATGCTTCCTGCTGTGCCTATATCCAGGCGGTATGCCCCGCCTCTGATCGCACCCGGGACAAAGGTTACCTCTGTAGACCTGAGTATAAGACCTGAAACTTCTGCACCGGTAAGCGACGCCACCGCTTCTATCGCGGTCAGGTGCTGGGCAGAAAGCCCGGGCTTCGGGCGGTTGATGCGGATGTTTCTGATGCGCACAGGCGTTTTTGCGATCGCAGCCATGGCAACAGATGTGCGCAGGATCTGCCCGCCGCCCTCCCCGAACGAGCCGTCGATGGTGAGCATGTGGTATGATCTGCTGCGGCGGTGATATATGCTTTGCCGGACCCGCGGGACTGGCGCATCCACAGACATCAAAGTCCAGGGCACTTTTCACGCGCTCAACCGGGCACTCATGCAGCCCCTGTGATCTTCGCCACGTTCATTGCCGTATTCAGTGCAGATCAGGATTAAAGTCCGCAGAAAAGCCATGAATATAGAAGAAAAGAGATTTGGAAGGGGGATAAAACCACAAATCGCTACACGTCTAACTTTTTCGCATGTTCGGCAGAACTGGTCTGCGCAATCAGATCACGGACGATAGGGACCAATTTGTATGGAATTTTCATAAGCGTATCTCCGGAATCTTCATAAGCAGCTTCGTCTTCGGCAACGGCTTCTTCGTTAGTCTGGCACTCATAATGCGCTAAAACACGCTGTACCTGCTCTTCATTCCATCCTGGTGGGAGTTTATTCTGCCTCATTTTCTCCTTTTGATACGTCTTCGGTAAGCTATCAGTGCTTTTCCTGATAAATTGTATGCGGTTATCACAAATATACTCTCTGGTTCTGGTACATAGATAACACGAAGATACCTGCCGGATCGGGTCTGACCAATGGCAACTCGTGCCCCCTCATGCCCAATGCGGTCTTCGCCTGGATGCGATAGGACATCTTCCACTTTCTGTTCGGTTACTTTATGGCGGTGGATGTGTAGATCATTTGTCTTCGGGTCTATGTAAAACCGAATTTTCATCGTTGATTATTCCTGAAGCATCGATACATAAACCTCTCTATTCAAGCTCCGTGCTTTCGCGTCTTCTGCAGCATCGAATGCGGCGCAGACGCTAGCGGGACGTTTGGGTGAGTGCCACAATTTCGTGGGATGAGTGGGGCGGCATCTATCTGGCTTATATTCTCAGTCGGTTCTTCTGTTGTGGCATCCTTGTCGCTGATGCAAGCGGACGCCAGCAATGCAGCGATTATCAGGACACTGATTAGTAGCTTTTTCATCTTTCGTTCCTCCTCTGGATGTTGAACTTTTGTTTCGTCAGGAATTGATGTCCGAAAATCGGAAAGTGTCTTTACATCCTTCCTGAAATGCAAATTCCCTCTCTGGTGACGAGGTCGATGCCATCGGGGCATCTATGCTTTCATTCCGCCGATGCGGTAACTCTTCCTGATGTTTGTGATCTCCACGGCTCCGGATTTCCATCCAGCCGCGGTTCGTCGTTGTTGCGGTTGTTCATGTTTCTCACCTCATGTATTCATATTCCCGTTTATCAGCAGCCCGTCCTTTACGTGTATGATCCGGTCAGCATGAGATGCGATCGCTGGATACTGGTTTTGTTTATATTGGTGCCTCCTCTTCTTTGATATCGGGTTTGGATCGAGTGATGTTGTAACAATAACAGTTGCACCGTCCTTCATCTCCGCAATGCTTAGAGGATGGAATTACACATGGACCTAATATAAAATATGGCGGCTCTACCTCTGTTGGCAATTTACACTCGCCTTTCTCAAAGCCTGCTTCTACACATCCGGATTGACAGTCTTGCAAGGAAGAAAAAGGAGCTAATAGCGCGTCTATTTTTTCAATATTGCTCGCCTGGAAAGTGGTGCTGGGAGCAGTTCCTGTGCTTGACCTGAGTTCACCAGTTACGATAACCCAGTTACCATTTTCGATTCCTTCCACACTTACAGCAGGTCTTTCTATTCCGTCATCCTCCCGCATCATGTCGTAGTGTACGTCCAACATTTTTCTATCCGAATACAATGTAAAGCATGGACAGAAAAGTTGACCCAGATGATTCACAATTCCATAAACTTTGACTTCCGCGTCATACACCGGATCTTCCAATAGTTCGGAAACACTCAGAGCCCCTTCGGATCCTGTAGTGGTATCCAACTCCGCATGATACACCAGTGCCCGCCCGTCTTCTGTTCCGAGGGTGAGCTGGTTTTCCGGAACGGTGCAGGTCGTTACGTCGCGCAGTATGTCAAGGTACTGCGTTTCCTGTTCCATCACACCTTCCGGGTCCATGCAGAACATTTCAGTCCACGACATCTCGTTGATGACCATATTATCAGCAGCAGTATATGCTCCGAAGTACTGGTTGCATCCAGCCGTACCGCTGATCGTCCCATTCTCAAAGCTGGCAGTGATTGTCGTCCCGGGGATTGGAGGGTGCACATCACCATCACTCCCTGCGATTAAGGCAAGCGTCCAGATTTTCCCTTCCATGATGGGGTCGGTTGGCGTTGAAACGGGAGTTGGTGCAGGTAATGGGGTTTCTGTTGTAGTCCGCGTAGGGGTGGGTGTGGGTGCCGATGATCTATCATCCTCAATGCATCCCGCAGACATCAAGACCGCTGCGATTGCTACTATGGCTATCAAGTCCATTATGGTTTTCTTTTTCATAGTTCTCGCCCCGGTTGTCCGTATCCTGTGTCTGTTTCCTGCCCAATCCGGATTGACCCGTGCTCGATTGTGATCCGGTACTCCGGAATGGCTGATCGATGCCGTGCGGCATTGCTGCGTTCGTTCTCTCGATGTAGCAGTCCTCTACTGACGATATGCCCGAACGGGCGTTCATCAGGTCGTGGTTTGCTTCGGTTGGGGGTTTTGTTGTTCATGTTCTTTACCTCATTTTGTTCAGACTGGTCTCTCTGATCGACCTGTATGATTCTTCATTCATTACCTCCCCATACCTCAACCACACTGCGAGTGTCCATATCGACCAGTGCTGAGACCGACACATCGGTCCATGTCACACTGAGCAGCGTCTTTGCCACATAGAATTTGCTCGAGGTTTCAGGAAGGATCCGTTTCACTGTCGGAACGCCTGCACCAGACAAAGCATCAGCAATCTCCGGATAGTGCATTGCGATTCCAATGGCATCCTGTCTTGTTGTCTCAGGAATTGCTTCGAGAAGATAACCTGTCCGGACAAGTTCACGATTCCGGTATGCAAAGTCATACAGATCGGGGTATCTGCATGCAGACGATGTAGCAGTTACACGGAAGTGCATCGCACCGTCTTTTTCCGAGACCGAGACGGTCACGTTGTCATACCCAGCACCCGGATACGGGGCGATCTGGTGCGAGAGTTCGGTCTCGATCGTCGTATGATCGGCAGGCGGTGTACCAGCCCATACAATCTCGTATGATTTGGTTTTCTGTCCGGTATCTGTGACGCAGCCTGAGCCGATGACCAGTGCGGCTGAGATCGCAATTATGATCAGTATTGATATCTTCTTCATATTATCACCAAGAAAAGAAAAAGGCGCAGGTCTGCGCCTTACTCTGTATCTCCGATCGCTATTATGTAGTTGAACTCTTCGGCATAGTGTGGGAGTATACCAAGTTTCCAGTCTCCAGCTGCGCCATCCGCAGTGTATCGTTCGATGTAACTGGTATGACCAACATTATACATTCCGCTGTCGCCCACCGCCCCTGGTAGTATGTATGGCGAGACCGTGGTGCCACCGAGATCAACTGAACCATGATAGGTGACCGTGGTAAGATTCAATGTTGCATCTCCGTCTGGTCCTCTGAGGGTTACATCAAAGGATGGTTCTTCGTTTCCATCCACACCTCTGCATGTGCCATACCTGTACTGGGTTGACACAATATCGATGGTTATGGGCACGGTGGTTTCTGCTGTAAACGTCTTGACGAAAGGCTCTGTCGGCTGTGTCCACACCTCAAAACTTAGATGAACCATTCCATTCCACTCGTCAATGGATGGATCGTCGATGTTCAGGTCAATCGCGCCCTCGTATCTTCCTTTTGCACCATCCGGCACAACAAGATGCACATTAACAGTGGCGATCCCACCTGCCGGCACAACCGGTGGCGCATCAATCGTGATCGCATCATCCTCGAATGCTGGCGCCATCATGCCGCTCCCTCCATAGTGCATTCTTTCACCTCCGATTTTCGGGTCGATCTTGATGTCTTCCTCGCCTATATTCTTCAGATTGATCTGGTAATCGTATCCCCTGCCGGATTCAACGCGATCATGCATATAAGACGGTTGTATCTGTATCACAGGCGGCTTCCACACCTCGACGCTGAAGTCGAAGGCATTGATATAGTTCGGATACGGCGTTGGGTATGGTGTTTGCATCACATCGTCGGTGAATGCAATCTGCACACCATAGTGTCCGCGATCGGCATCATCAGGGACTGTAACCGCGATTATGAACTCTTCTTCAGCATCAGGTTTGAGTTCTGCGGATGCGGGGGTTACAGTAACCCAGTCATCATCGAATATGTATTCGCTGTAGGGTTGGGAAACGACCATGGGATCTACTGATATGGTCTTGTTGTCCTTGTTTGTCACCGTTACAGTGATCTCCTCGCTTTCGCCAGGCATCAACTCTGTGTAGGAATGTCGTGGACTGATCTGAAGTTTCGAAAAGTTCATATCTGGCAAATCTCCTGCTGACACCGGCATCGGTGTACCTACGACATCTTTTACTGCCATCGTTGCCATTGCCGGAATGCCTGCTGTGCAGATCAGCAGGAGAGCCAGCGCCATGCTTGCTGTTTTGCGTATTCTCTTCATAGTATCCTCCTTTTTGTTTATGGCATTCTGCGACCCGAGTCCGCATCTCCGATCGTTATCGTGTACCCAAACTCTTCGGCATAGTGCGGGAGTATGTTAAGTTCCCAGTCTCCAATTGCACCATCCGCAGTGTATCGTTCGATGTAACTGGTATGACCAACATTATACATTCCACTGCTGGCAATCTCCCATGGTGGAGCGCATTTGCTGCCGCCGAGGTTGACCGAACCATGATAGGTAGCCATGGTGCGATTCAGTGTTACTTCATCTCCTGATGGTCCTTTGAAGGTCACATCAAAGGATGGCTCTTCATTATCCTCGCCACTTCCGCCTCCACACATATCGTACCGGTACTGATTCGACGTAATTCCGATTGTTATGGGTGCGGCGATTTCTGCCGTGAATATCTTGACGAAGGGCTCTGTCGGCTGTGTCCATACTTCAAAACTCAGATGAACCATCCCATCCCATTCGTCAATGGATGGATCGTCGATGTTCAGGTCGAGCCCGCCCTCGTACCCGCCCTTCGCACCAGCAGGTACCGAAAGGTGCACATCGACAGTGGCAGTTCCGCCTGCCGGCACAACCGATGGCGCGTCTATGGTGATCGCATCATCCTCGAATGCTGGCATCATCATCTCATATCGGTGCCATCGTTCACGTTTGAGCTCCGGGTCGATCTTGATATCTTCCTCGCCGATGTTCTTCAGATGGATCTGGTAATCGTATTCCCTGCCAGATTCGACGCGGTCATGGATGTATGAAGGCTGCATCTGTATCACAGGCGGCTTCCACACGTTGACGTAAAGGTCGATCGCATTGATGTAGTTCTGATATGGCGTCGGATACGGCGCTGGCATCACATCGTCTGTGAATGCGATCTGCATGCTATAGTGTCCGCGCTCGGCGTCAACAGGGATTTCTATCTCGATTGTGAACTCCTCCTCGGTATCAGGTTCGAGTTCTGCGGACGCGGGCGTTATGGTGACCCATGCCTCGTCAAGGATGTAGTCGCTGTATGGCTGATCCTTGACCGTCGGGACCACCGATACAGTCTCGTTGTTCGGGTTTTTCACCGTTACGGTGATTTCGTCGCTCTCACCGGGCATCAAGTCCATGCCATAGTGCCGTGGACTGATCTGGAGCTTCGAGAAGTTCATCTCTGTTATGTCTGGTGAATCTCCAATCAATGCGGGCATCCGTGGTTCTACCGCTATCGGCACCGGTACTGCTACTACTGCCGGAACGCCTGCTGCGCAGATCAGCAGGAGAGCCAGCATCATGTTTACTATTTTGGTTTTCATAGTATTGTCCTCCTTTTGTTGTTCTTATTTGCCGATCTATCGACAAATACAATTCAGTATGTACGAGTCTTGCTATTTAAACCTTGCGGTAGATCGAAATGTCACCATATACAATGCAGAACTTCACGACAGAATTGCAAATATGACGAAGGGTGGCTGCTGGCTCAAGCAGTCGCCTCACAAAAGCACCTGCATCATCCCCTCCCGATACTCCCGGAAAGCATCCCTCCCCGCATCAGTCAGCCGGAGCATCGTACGCGGCTTTCTGTCCACAAACTCCTTCACGACCTCGATGTACCCGGCAGCCTCAAGCTTGCTCGTATGCGAGGAGAGATTGCCAGCCGTAAGCCCGGTCTGGCGCATCAGGAAGATGAAGTCTGCGCTCTCGACGACGTAGAGGTATGCCATGACCATGAGCCTTGCTGGTTCGTGGATCAGGCGGTCTATCTTTGGCGATTGGGCTCGGAGGTCTTCGCTGCCGGTTTCATTCGCTGCCATCATGCACCCCCGTTTCCGAAAAGTGGATATTTGCGCAGGAAGCGGATGAAGATGACCAGACCGCTAAGGACTAAAAATCCCCCTATGAGAACCAGATACAGTATCAATCCAGTACATCCGGATCCAAATTCTACTAAAGAGAAGAATATCCCCAGAATAACTGACAGGATCGCATACCCAGTATAACGGATGCTTCTGGATCTGGATGCTGCGTGGGTGAAGGGTCCGACCAGGATCATCCCGAAGAACAATGGCGCCCAGTTCACCCACTGGGAATAATCCTTTACATTTCCAAAAAGAGAGATCAGAGTGAAAATGATCACGATAACTGCAAACTCGAAGAGAAGGACGCCTGTCAGGGCATCCTTTGGATTTTCCCGATGGAATTTGACAAACCCAATTCTGGGATATGTGTAGCGTCTTCGGACGAACTCTACAATCTTTCCGGAGAATACTATCAATAATATATAGAATGCAAAGATGGTAGAATAGAAAAATCCTCCGAATGTCATGAGGATCAGCCCCATCATAACTTCCATCAAGCCGTCCTGCTGGGAGTCACTGTATGCCTTTTTCTCGAGTTCTTTCAGATTGATTTCTTGTGTCATGATGTACCTCCGTACATTAACGTAAAGCAGTTTGTAGTATATAAAACTTTGCATCGCAAAATTGTTTGCAATAAGTAATACCTGAAATCAGAAAATGTGGTAGCTACTGTTGTGCATCCAACTGACCATTACAAAATATCTCAATACCCCCCTACCATAGCGTTATACGCTGCACCAACGATCAGGTCATTTCCAGAGCCCCATGAGCGCTACCCGTTCGAGCACGAGTTGAGGGATCTTCTCTTCGCCAACCGCCGCAATCTCGGTCTCGGTGATGCCGAAAAAGGTTGTGACCGCATCCCGTTTCTCGCGCGTGTATCCGGTAACATCCGCCACCACAACTAAGTTTTCAAGTTCGCTTATCGCCCCATCCGGTATCTCGTCCCCGACTGCGACGAGTACGATCTCGTTCATCCCGGTTCTAACACCCATCGATAGCGCCTTCTTGATCTGGCGGTTCCCGGATGCGTAGAGCAGTATCTCCATGCCGAGATCATCAGAGATGCTGTCGTGACGCTGCGCCGCCCGGATCGCTTTCCCTGCTGCTGCGAGGATGTGCTCATTGCCCGCGGTTTTGCTGGCATCGATCGCCTGAACCGTGATACCGTATCCGGATGCGATGCCTCCGAGTGTGTGGAGGAATTCGTTGACGTCTGTGATCTCGCAGGTTCCGGCTATCAGGTGGGTTTTCATGGTCGTAATTTACATTCGGTGTTTGATCCACGCCGAGGGTGAGATTCGAACTCACGAGGGCGTTTTCGCCCACACGCTTTCAAGGTTCACGGTTTTCCTTCCAGGCGTGCGCCTTACCGCTAGACTACCTCGGCTTAACGGCTTTGCCGTCGACGCAGATGTTTGAAGTACCTGACACTGCGTTATCGGATGTAATCCATCCTTTTGGATATGTGCCCGCCCTCATAATAACACGGTCGGTTCTAACCACAATCCCGCTTTTGCATCTCTGCATCTCAGAAGCAGCCATAGATGCGGTGCCGACCGAGACCGCCTCGCCTTTCTGCGTGTAGACAGAAACGGTCTCACCCTTCTTAATCCTTGCTGATAGCGAAAGCATTCCCGGTGCTGCGAGCGATGCGCCGTGACATATAGCGTCCACAGCGCTGTCGCGGATCACGACCTTTGGAAGGTGCGTCAGACCTCTCTCGACCGGACGCACCATACTCCGAAGCATGGTTTCGTCTCCGTCATCTTTCCACCCGGCATAAGCATCGCAGAGGTCGTGCAGCGTGACAATGTCGCTTTCATCGAAAGGACCTGCCCCGGTCCTGCGCAGTTCTGCCATCGATGCACCGGTGCCTGCCGCGATGCCGATGTCATGGCAGAGTTTGCGGATGTAGGTGCCTGCTTCACATCCGACCGTGAAGAGCACATCCTCGCCCTCGATCTCCTCGATCCTGAGATAATAAATGGTACGCACCCGAAGATTCCGCTTGACTGCGGACTTGATCGGCGGGCGCTGGTATATCTTGCCGGTGAACTCGGCACAGATCTTGCGGACCACAGCCTCCCGGACCGGGTGGTGCAGGTGCATGAGACAGACATACTCCTTCGGA
>JAUWCK010000258.1 GCA_030609345.1 Methanosarcinales archaeon
GCCCGACCTCGACCTCTACTGTCGCTTCATCGTACGAAGCGCCATCAAGCCCCGCGTCCATGCCAACCTGAGCCCATGCGGCAGATGCCGTCGCAGGCATCACCGGCTCAAAGAGTACAGCAAGGGCTTTCACGATCTGGAGGCAGTTCCTGACGACCTTTCCTGCACCATGCGCGTCCGTCTTTATCAGTTGCCACGGCTCGTTTGACTGGAAATAGACATTGCCAAACGCGGCAAGGTTCATCGCAGCATCGATGCCGCGTTTAAACTCGTATTCATTGAACGCCGCGATCACCGCATCCCTCGCATCCCTGATTTTCTCCATGACCTCCGGATCGATATCCCCATCAGGAACCGTGCCAAAGTTCTTGTGCGCAAACAATAGTGTGCGGTAGATGAAATTGCCGAGCGTCCCAACGAGTTCGTTGTTCACCTTCTCCTGAAAGACCTTCCACGAGAAGTTCAGTTCCTTCGTGTGCGAGGTGTAGCTTGCAAGATAGTACCGCAGCAGGTCGGGATGGAAGCCTTTGTCGAGATAATCGTCGTTTACCCAGACGACGTACCCCCGGCTCTTCGAGAACGTCTTATCCCCGATCTTGACCATTCCTGACGCGACAACCGCTCTTGGAAGCGTGTATCCCGCGCCCTTGAGGAGAGCGGGCCAGAAGATGCAGTGGTGATAGATGATGTCTCCGCCGATGAAATGGATGATATCGGTGTCTCCGCCCGGGTTCATCCAGTATTTCTTCCAGTCTGCCCCGTGCTCGGCTGCCCACTCCTCTGTAAACGAGATATACCCGATAGGCGCGTCCACCCAGACATAGACCACTAGATCCTCATGATCAGGAAACCGGACACCCCATTCGAGATTTCTGGTGATGCACCAGTCATGCAGTTCCTTATTCACCCAACCCAATGCATAATTCCTTGCATTCGATGTGCCGCCAAGTTTGTCAAGATAATCCGAAAGAAAACCTTTGAATTCTGATAATCTGAAAAAGAAGTGCTCCTGTATCCGGTACTCCGCTTTGCTCCTGCATATCTTACATAGCGGCTCAAGAATCTCGCCCGGCTCAAGATGCTTGCCGCAGCCCTGATCGCACTCATCGCCCCGCGCCACAGCGCCGCAGTCAGGACAGATCCCTTCGACGTACCGGTCAGGCAGAAACCGGTTGCATGTCGGACAGTATGCAAGTTCGATATTCTGTGAAAAGACATAACCATTCGCAATCAGCGTATTCACGATCTCTGTGGTGCGGTTGTGGTTCGTCTCGGATTCAGTATTTCCGAATTTGTCGAATATGATATTTAGTGACTTGAAAGTCTCATCAAAATGATCGTGATACTTTTGTACGAGTTCTGCCGGAGTTACGCCGAGTTCCTCTGCATTGATTACGATCGGCGTGCCGTGCGCATCGGATCCGCATACAAACACTGTATCCTTCCCCTGTTTCCGAAGCGACCGCACGAACAGGTCGGCTGGGATGTACGTCCTGAGATGCCCGATATGCGCGGGTCCGTTCGCATACGGCAGTCCGCATGTGACGAGTGTTCTTCTCTGCATCGAGTACTGGTTTTTGGATGTTGGGTGATATATTCCTTATGGTAACGTCCGCACAAACCAGAGTCTTTTTGATTTCTTCTGGTCGGTTGAAAAAAACATGACGCCAATCCTGCAAACACTGGTACGATTGGACTTCCAGAATCAGTGAAATCGGTGTTAATCTGAACATGTTCAATACCCCATGGTAGGAACCACAAGATTACACAGATTTCCACAAGATTTCTGTGTTAATCTTGTGTAATCTCGTGGTTTTATAGGTAGATATCCACACAATATTGAGTAAGTACGTTAATCTGTGGATAAAAGTTTTATTTGCCACTGATTAACACGGATTACGCAGATTGGCGGTGTAAATGGCTTTTTAGATCGATAGTGTCTCATTCTGGCAGTTGTGCTTACTGGGGTGGCAACATGGCGAGAGTTTGGTGGCGATCGCGGCGTCACGCCCTGATGCGACGTGCAAGCGGCGCGCCATACGACACATCCTCAAGTTCCATGGCTTCTTTATCAAATCCCAAGTTCATACCCGCACCCCCTCTCCTCCAGTTCATCCCATTCCTCGTCAACCTCCGCCTGCACCGCCCCAATATCCCGTTCAGACAGATGCGAAAACCTCTCCTGCGCCCGCAGATACTCTGAAACATCCCGCCTCTTCTTTGGAATGTAAGTCAGATTAACCCGCCCATCCGCAATCTCATAGAGCTTCCAGATCCCGGTTCTCACCGCCAGCCGCCCAATATCAATTCCTTCAGACGGATCAAAACCC
>JAUWCK010000109.1 GCA_030609345.1 Methanosarcinales archaeon
GGGCATTGGGGTGATTGAGGCGAATTCGAATATGTTTCGGAGGCGATATCTGAAAATCATACATAATCGAGTAACTCGCGGTAGGAACCACGAGATTACACAAGATTAACACAGAAATCTTGTGGAAATCTGTGTAATCAAATCTGTGTAATCTTGTGGTTAGCTAAACACGTATATCTTATGTAATCTCGTGGTTTTATATGCGGATATCCATATAATATTGAACATGTTCTAAAAATCAGAGTGTTTTCACTGGATCAGGAAGTCTCGCCGAAACCTCCGAAACTATTATCACCCAATCGCTCGAATTGCATGTAAAACACGAAGGTGATCAAAAAAATGGCAGATATCGTAGAAGCACTGGTTTCCGGCGGGAAAGCGACTGCAGGACCGCCGCTTGGTCCATCGCTCGGACCGCTCGGCATCAACATCAAGCAGGTCGTAGATGACATCAATGAGGCGACAAAGGAGTTCGATGGCATGCAGGTGCCTGTCAAGGTGATCGTTGACGCCGACAAGAACGTGACGCTCGAGGTTGGGATACCCCCGACTTCAGCACTGATCCTAAAAGAACTTGGGATCGAGAAAGGGTCTTCAGAGAATGAGATTGTTGGAGATCTGACCATTGAGCAGGTGCTGCGGGTCGCACGCATGAAAAAGGACGGAGTTCTTTCGTACACACCGAAGAATACAGCAAAGGAGATCATCGGTACCTGCGTGCCGATGGGCGTGACCGTAGAAGGGATGTCGCCAGGGGCTGCGCAGCAGGCGATAGGTAGCGGCGAGATCGAGATACCTGATGAGTGGTGACGACAAAACGATTCCGGATATCGCACGCGCCATCCTCGATGAGGGGCTGATCTGCGATCACTGCCTTGGAAGGCAGTTTGCAAAACTGTCAACCGGTCTTACAAACAGAGAGCGGGGAGCTGCGATCCGGCTGGTGCTTGCGATGACCGCGGACATGGCGGGAACGGGTGACGATGACGAACCGATGCGCCCCGACCTTCGGATTCCAGAGCGGTGCTGGGTCTGCAACGGCATCTTTGAGGAACTCGATACATGGGCATCGAGAGCGATAGACGCTATAGGCGGGCGCGAGTACGAGACGTTTCTCGTCGGCACCCGGCTTAGCGGGCTCTTGTCAGAGAATGAGGAACTTCTGTGGGAGGCAGTCGGGACCGATCATGCTGAGCCGCTTAAATCAGAGATCAACCGCGAGGTCGGCAAACTGATAGCAAGCGCGACAGGGAAGGAAGTTAATTTCACAGAACCTGACATCGTTTGCCTGCTTGAGATTGCAGAGGGCACAGTTCAGCTACAGATCAGGTCAGAATACATCTACGGGAGGTACCGGAAACTGGTGCGCGGCATCCCGCAGACCCGATGGTACTGCAGGGAGTGCAGGGGCGCGGGATGCGAACGGTGTGGTTTTACAGGCAAGATGTACCAGGAGTCTGTGGATGAACTGATCTCGGTCAAGGTCATCGAGGCGATGGATGCCGCGGACACCACGTTTCACGGCGCAGGCAGGGAGGATATCGATGCGCTCATGCTCGGGGACGGAAGACCCTTCGTTCTCGAGGTAAACGAACCCGGGAAACGGAAGACCGATCTTAAGCGGCTTACGCAGGAGATTAACGTTTACTGCGAAGGAAAGGTTATCGTGTCGGGTCTACGTTTTGTCGATCACCAGACGGTCAGGAATCTCAAAGGCGCTCGGCACGACAAGGTGTATCTTGCAACGATCTCGTGTGTGGGTGTCGATCGTGACACACTGGTCGCGGGGCTGGGCGAGATAACCGGCATGATCCGGCAGCGGACTCCGACCCGGGTCATCCACCGGAGGGCTGATCTGGTGCGGAAGCGAACGGTGCGCTCTGCCCTGCTCGAATCGTTCGCAGGGGATTCTGCGGTTGTCAGAATCGAGTGCGAAGCAGGGTTATATGTGAAGGAACTGATCTCTGGGGACTCTGGCAGGACTGTGCCGAGTTTAGCGGGGGTGGTCGGGGCAGATGTCGCGGTCACAGAACTGGATGTGGTCGAGGTTATGGATGCGCGGGAAGTCGTCGGCAGGTGACCTGCCCAAGCACAAAAGATGGGTTAAGCACTGTGTTTTTAGCCTCTACGATTTCAACCACGGTATGTGTTTAGCTAACCACAAGATTACACAGTCTGCAAAGCAGTGGCGCAGCCATTTCCACAAGATTTCTGTGTTAATCTCGTGAAATCTCGTGGTTTTTTCGCCTCAGCTAAACACATACCAACCACGCGGTATTGAGCGTGTAGATATGATCTTGATGGCCATTATGCCCCAATCGTCTCAAGTTCTTGAAACCGTGATTGATCTAGGGGATCGTGTCGTGCGCAGAATCGTGACATGCTACGCACTCAGTCCCGTGAGACGGATCCATGGTATGACATGCCTCACACGCAACGATTGTGCCATGCACGGGATGGCACTCCACACATTCGATGTACCGGTGCTCACTTTTGCTCTCATACATCGTGTTAAACGGCTTTGCATGGCAGTCCACACATAGTCCGGACTTCGTTTCCGAGACGTCCGGTGAGTACAGGATGTCGGTTGGCACATGCCCGATCCGGTGGCAGTTGCGGCAGTCGCGCATACTCATCCCGGTACTGTGCCCGGGATGGCAGTCGATGCACATCATCGTCTCTGCATGTAGCGGATGGCACATATAACACGACAACTCGGCATGTTTCGTATGCTCTCTCGCAAACGTCTCTTCGATGACTGAGTGGTGGCATCGTGCGCATTCGCTATTGTTGTTGTAATCAAACTCGATCGACTCTGGCACATGCGGATCATGGCAGTCGTCGCAGTCTGTAACATCGCTGCCATGAAACAGTCCGTGACAGTCTTCACATGTGGGCAGGTAGCCATGCTGGACATGGCATAGATCGCACTTTAACTTCGAGTGCCTGCCTGTGCCCTTATCGATTGCGTCGTACTGCGGGAGGTGGCATGGCTGGCATATACTGTCGTTAAGACGCGAATCATTGATCCGCAACTCCGGTGCATGTGGGTTCGGATGGCAGATCTCACACCCCTGAATGCCTGTGCCATGCGTATCAGGATGGCAGGTCAGGCAGTCTGGCTGGTATCCGTGCTGGATATGGCAGAAGGTGCAGAACAGAAGCGCATGTCTGCCGCTCCCGTCCTCTATGGTAAAATACTGCACTGCATGGCAGTCCACGCAGTCGATATTTGTCGAGTTGAGATATGTACGACCATCTGGTGGAGATGCCCGCGGTGCATCATCATGGCGGATACAGCCATTAAGGGCAGTCGCGCATACAATCGTGCCGATGATCAGAACCAGATATGTTATGCGCTTCATAGCCAACGAATGCCTCCTTGGTGCTCTATGTCGTTACCATTCGCGCCCACGATATTTTAACATAGCGCATCGGTATTGAATAAGTTTTATGTATCATGCGGGACTGCTGTTATACTGATGTCTGAACGTTTCGATC
Source organism: Methanosarcinales archaeon (assembly GCA_030609345.1). The sequence continues at coordinate 3,502 of JAUWCK010000109.1, forward strand.
AAATAAAAGAATTTTACCAGAGCGATAGCACGTTGGCAGGGATCTTGCGCGACCTCGCATCGGTTGCAAAGATCCTCATCGTGTTTGCGATCCTATCCCATATCCTATTCGGGACATGGGCACCGATGCGGGCGATCGAGTCAGGAAGCATGGAACCGCACATGAAGAAAGGAGATATCGTCTTTATAGAGGACGTGTCCCGCACCAGTGTCGTTACACAGGAGGAAGGTGCGATCAGCGGCTACAAATCGTTCGGCGACTATGGTAACGTGATCCTATACCAGAAGTACGGGCGCACCGATGTGACCCCGATCATCCACCGCGCAATGTACTATGTTAATGCAGGCGAGCCGATGTGGGAAGGCGGTCCGATTGCACCACACGCCGGATATATCACGAAAGGCGACAACATGAAGACGAACCGGCAGTATGATCAATATAACCTCTGCACCGTGCCCATACGCGAGGAATGGGTGATCGGCGTTGCGCGTTTCCGCGTGCCGTATGCAGGATATGTGCGTCTTGCGTTCTCAAAGGTGATCGAGATACTTACCGGCAAGCCATCGTAGAGCCGAAACGGACATCCGTAGCAGGTACTGGGATAATAGAAGTATGGCGCAGTATCCACACAGAACCCGTGCGCGAGGAGTGGATATACGGCGTTGCGTGTTTCCGCATGCCGTATATAGGGTATGTGCGCACCATACTCTCAAAAATAGGTAACTACTCAGGTACCTAAACCACTATCGGGGGACTTCACTATGCAGGAACTACCTGAGACATGGGGCATACTGTAACCAAACACGGAATATAACCGTAGACTAAGGAGAAAGCGATTACTCGCTCCTCCTCGTCTAAGTACGGTACGTGAGACTTTCACCTCATACCGCTGCCTTCGGCGCTGCTTCGCAGTCAAGCATCTTGCAACCCTTTAAGTATCGGGCAACGACGATCATTCGATCACTGCTTTTGTAATTCCGGTTTGCAGCCCATTAACACTCTTTCGAGTGTCTGCAAGTCTCTCGCCGGTTTTAGGCGTAATTGAGTATCTTACATTCACAGGTTTGCCTCCTTTCATAATGGACTCCCTCATCGGGAGTCCATCGATGGATCGCTTCTGGCGATCCATTACCAAGTTCTACGTCACAGATAATTATGAACACCTTGGAAGCCATCTGTAAGCCGGAAACCATCTGTCCATCCCCTACAACGTCTCCGCAGCCGTTATAGTTCGGTTTCGTGCCTTTTGGCCTAAGCGTAACAGTCCGCTTTCGCTTATCCTGCGTTACGACTCTTTTGATGGTTCGCATTACACTTTCCAGCGTTCTTATCCTGGTAGTTGATCCAGAACCCGGACTTTCTGATTTTCCACGTTGTTCCGCAGGCTTACTGCGTGGGCGTTGCCATCCACGCATTCTGCGG
>JAUWCK010000238.1 GCA_030609345.1 Methanosarcinales archaeon
CCAGAGAGCGCTTCCATCTCAACTCCGGTACGCCCGACCGACTTCACCTCCACGAGCGCATGAATCGCATCGTCAGCAACCTCGAAATTGACATCGATTCCAGTGATCGGGATCTGGTGGCACATCGGGATTGTGGACGGAGTCTCCTTGACCGCCATTATAGCGGCGACCCTTGCTGTTGCAAGCACGTTTCCTTTCTCGACACTGCCTGCATTGATTGCTGCGATCGTCTCTCGTCTGAGCACGATTCTGCCGGTTGCAACGGCACGTCTGGTGATCGCATCCTTTCCGCTGATGTCCACCATCGCTGCACGGTCGTCTGTGATGTGAGTGAATATCGGATTGCTCATGGTCGGAACTATCTGAAAGCTCAGTGGTATTCAAACTTTTTATGGTATGTGCACTATAACGTCCAGTTATTCTACGCACCATTTTCATTTACGAAAAAGTATATCGCCAGCCCCACCCGAAGGGCAGTTTTTACTCGATTTTTTGTGAAAAAATCGTTTTTATTAATCCGGCACTTCCGAATCAAACCGCTCTTCCTCGCCTCGAATGTTAGGTTTTTCGGAAAAACCTAATTTTGTTAGGGTAGGGTATTTGCACACCTAACACCGTCTGATTACGTTTGTAGGATAACTTGTAAGGTGAACCGAGATGTATTCAAGCGATACGAACTTGTCACAAATAAAACCAGGCATTCCCGCAAGAATTATGGGGATCGGAGGCGGTCATGGCATCAGGCAGAAATTAAACCTGATGGGTATAGCAGAGGGACGCATCGTGCGTGTGATCTCCAATAGCAGTGGTCCGGTCACGATCGAGGTCGATAGAAACACGGTTTCGATTGGTCGCGGGATGGCACAGAAGATACAAGTTACTATGGTGTGATAGAATGAAAAAGAAATTATCTGAGATGGATTATGGTGAACAGGGTATCGTAACAGAGATCGAGAAAGGTCTGCAGAAACGGGTTGCCGGCATGGGCATCCGAGTCGGTAAGAATCTCAGGATGGTTACGAAACAGCCGATCAAAGGTCCTTTTGATGTGGTTGTCGATGAGGCAGAGACATCACTGGGATTGGACATGGCAGGGAAGATCACTGTGGAGGTGACGAAATGAAGATTCTTCTGATGGGACACCCCAACGTCGGCAAAAGCGTCTTTTTCAACCGCCTGACCGGAGCAAATGTCACCGAGTCGAATTATCCCGGAACAACGGTCGATTACACGAAAGGTTGGATGAAGATCGAGGGCGAGGATGTCGAGATCGTGGATGTGCCAGGGACGTTCTCTCTTGACCCGAAGGACAAGGCAGAAGAGGTCGCTGTTGCGATGCTGCACGAGAGCAGGGATGCGAAAGTGATCTCGGTAATCGATGCATCCAAGATCGAACGCGGGCTCTATCTCGCGATGGAGATCATCGAGGAGGGCTACCCTCTGGTGATCGCTCTTAATATGCGGGATGTTGCCGAGGACAAGAACATCGTGATCGATGCTGACCGGTTAGAGCGGATTCTTGGCATCCCTGTGGTTTCAACCGTCGCAATTGCAGGCGAAGGGATCAAAGAACTTGTGTCGAGACTTAAAGAGGCAAAACCTGTCAATGTGGATGATATCATCGCAAATGCTGCTAACGCTTCAGGTACTACAAGCGCGGCAGACGCAGGAGGTGCGGCATGAAACTGAACACTGGAGAGCGATGGGACCTGATCGACAGGATATCAAAAGAGACTGTGACGTTTGGCGCGTATCAGCACACGCTTAAGGATGCTATCGGGGAACTCACAGTAAAGCCGATGACCGGCATCCCGGTTGCGATCGCGGTTATGTACGGTTTCTGGAGCGTATTTGGGTCGTTTGCAGGATTTTTCACAGACGGATTTTTTGTCAGACTCTTTGATGCGTACTGGCTGCCATGGCTCCAGGGAGTATTCCCGGGACAGGGTGGCTGGCTATATGCCATCATGGTCGATGCAGGCGGAATCGAGAGCGGAGAGTTCGTGCTTTCTAGTAATTGTCTGGAGTCGTTCGGAGTCCTGACATCAGGGCTCTTCGTTGCAATCGGCGTCGTTCTGCCTGCGATAATCATATTCTACCTGATGCTTGCACTACTCGAGGATATCGGGTACATGCCACGACTTGCTGTTCTTCTCGACACGGTGCTGCACAGGGTCGGTCTGCATGGATATGCGATCGTGCCAACGATCCTATCGCTCGGGTGCAATGTGCCTGGTGTTACTGCAACAAGAATCCTTGAGACGAAGAAGCAGCGTTTCATCATGATGACGCTTCTTGCCATATTCATCCCGTGCGGCGCACAGATCGGAATCATGCAGGATGTGGTGCCGGATCTTATGGGATGGATTCTGCTCTATCTGATCATCGGGTACTTCATCTTCGGTTACATCTTAAACAAGATCGTTCCCGGAAAAGCTCCTGAGTTTCTGATCGATGTGCCGCCGTACCGGAGACCGATGATTAGTAATGTTGGGAAGAAGGTGGGCGGCAGGGTCAAGGGCTTCTTCGTGGTTGCGATCCCCTTCGTACTGCTCGGCTGCGCTGTCGTGGGCGTTCTCTACCAGCTCGGAGTCATCCGGTTCCTGGGTGATGCGCTCGCTCCGGTCTTTGTCGGCTGGTTCGGTGTGCCAAAAGAGACTGCAGGTCCGCTCATCGCTGCGTTCCTCCGAAAA
>JAUWCK010000245.1 GCA_030609345.1 Methanosarcinales archaeon
CAGATCTACGGAAAGGGTTCTGGCACGGCGAACGTCATCAGAAAATACGGCATCGACTTTGTCTGCTAAACATGGCGTTCACCAATTCGTTCAAACTCTCCGAGTATACAAGGATACTCAAACTTGCGAGGAAACCGACCAAGGAAGAGTTTCTGATGATCGCAAAGGTCGCGGGTGCGGGGATACTGCTGATCGGGGCTGTCGGATTCCTGATATACCTGGTGCTGACCGAGATGCCGCAAGGGGTTATGTAATAACGAAGGCGCTATCAAAATTGTATAGTGGAACCCACTATCCTTTTGGATAGTGCCCCTCGTAAACTCTGTAGCCGGGGAGAGTGAGCAGTATGCCGCAAAGGAGACCTCAACGGGACGATTAATCCGTACTTACTCGAGTATTGTGTGGATATCTGCATATAAAACCACGAGATTCCACAAGATTAACACAGAAATCTTGTGGAGATGGCTGCGCCGCTGCTTCGCAGACTGTGTAATCTTGTGGTTCCTACCACAAGTTACCCGAGCATGTACGATCAATCCACCTCCACAGATGCCACGATCGCGCTTGAGCTTGCCGGGGCGATAACACTCTAATAGATAGAGATTCAATAATCATAGCATGTCAGGATTTCTCCCGCTCTTCATCGACCTTTGCGACCAGAAGGTGGTGATCATCGGCGGCGGCTCGGTTGGTGAGCGCAAGGCAGCATTGTTCGGAAGATACGCAAAGACGGTCGTCGTGAGCTTCGAGTTCACCGAAAGACTGATGGAATCAGAGGCTATTGAACGGATAACCATGGATGAGAAACTTGGCGATGATGAGTTTGCCGATCTGATAGAGGATGCCTTCCTGGTGATACCGGCAACAAACGATCCTGCCTACAACGAGCACCTATCAGATATCGCAAGTCGGCATGGCGTGCTGGTCAACCGGGTGGACGATCTCGGCGATGTGATCATCCCGTCGGTCATCGCACGCGGCGATATCGTAATCGGCATCTCCACGCTTGCCCACAGCCCTGCGTTATCACGATACATCAGGGGACGGATCGAGGAGGTGATCACGCCAGAGTATGCGGATATGGCGAGACTGCAAAGTGAGGTGCGCGAGTACCTGAAGGGCAGGGTTCCGGATCAAGGGGTGAGGCAGCAGATACTGTGGGCGATTCTCGAGGATGGCACTGTGTGGGAGTATCTCCGGACGTCTTATGAGCAGGCGTTTGGGCAGGCGATGTTGCACTGTGAGGATGTGATCTAATTGGACTTTTCTGAAATTGATCCGATGATATTGATGTGGGCTGGACTTGCAGCCGTCTCGATCGTGGCGCTCGCGATCATCTGGAAGATCGCCAGATGGAAGGGCGAACTTGACCGGTGGAAACGAGAGGTCAACGAATGGCGAGAGAACCTCCCGGCGGTTGGTGTGAATTCACAGAGTCATTCATCTCATTCATCCGTTGGAAATCGAGATCAATATCAAGTAAAGAGAGCCGCGCCTGCAGGGAAGATACCTGATCGATCCGATGCGCCTGTCACACTCATACCCCAGACAGAGATGGCACTGTTGTATGCGCTTACCGAAAGGAGAGGTGAAGCGTGCACGGTGGCTGAGATAAAGGACGATACCGCCATGTTCCATCACGATCTTGGAAATCTGCTGTACCGCTCGAGACGGTTTAGTGAAGCAGAGGTGGAGTATCGAGAGGCGTTAAGACTCAAACCTGATTTTGCGAGGGCTCGTGCCAATCTCGGTTTCCTGTTAAAGCGACTGAAGCGCAACGAGGAGTCCGTGCAGGAATTCGAGATGGCACTTGCCTCAAAAGAGCAACTCCCTGACAGGGGCGAACGGATCATGAAGATGCTGCAAGAGATGAAAGAATCCTGATCACATAAATTCCTGCAGTTTCTGCTCGATGTGGTTCTTCGGAAGTGCGCCGATGATCTGTCCTGCCATGTCGCCATTCCGAAATACCAGCATCGTCGGTATCGCGCTGATCTGGTATTTCATGGCAGTGTCCATGTTCTCATCGATATTTAATTTGGCAAACGTTATCCTGCCTGCATATTCCTTTGCAAGCTGCTCGAGTACCGGTGCAACCATCTTGCAGGGTCCGCACCACTCAGCCCAGCAGTCCAGCACAACAAACGGATGTTCGCGCACGATTTCTGCAAGGTTGTTATCGTCCAGTATCAGTACTTCTCCGGATGTCATTGTTTGTAATCGCTCCATTTTCTTCTGTCGGATCGCTTCCAGTTCGTCCATAATTTAGCATTCAAACACGGTTTCATATAAATCCTTGCCATAACTAACCACTGCCATCGATCATCGCCCCGATCCTTGTGTGGAGTTTTTCGAGATTCCTCCCCTTCAGATCGATGACTCGTTCGATGCTTCTCATCGTGTTTCTTGCAGAGACTTCTTCTTCGAGTCTCTTTTTCGTGTATATCTGCACCAGCGAGGTATGCAATCGTTTATACGCGCTGGTTTGCTGGTTTAGCTGGACATACCTGTCGATCATCTCCTGATCGACTCCAGCTTTTCTTGCAGCAGCAATAAAATCACCAAGTTTTTTTGAAGAAGA
>JAUWCK010000186.1 GCA_030609345.1 Methanosarcinales archaeon
AAGCCGTTTCTTTGCAGTAATAACGGTGGCTGTGCTGCGCTTCACCTGCTGAAGGAGTTCTAATTGTTTCTGATACGAGTAGTCAAGCGTCTCTCTCGGATCCTCGTATCGATCAAGAAGTTTATTTGCCTTGGATTTTACCACGAGTTCCATCCGTTTGAATAAGCCCATGATTCCATAACAGGGATCAGATCATATAAAGATGTCGTCACAGGATCGCTTTAAGAATTTTATAGGCTATGTATATTAATATCACAACGATTATTGTCTGTGCTATGCTGAAGAGGAACCGCAAGAAGCTATAGACCAGCATAACTATGATTACGGCGAATATGATCCGGATGATGTCGCCGAGTTGTATACCGAAATTGTTTCGCATCAGGATGATGGAGGATTGCAGCGATTAAAAAGTTTCTGGTTCTGATGGCTTTGGGACAAAATTCACGTACACCCCCTCCAGTGTGGCACTACATCACCTATGACCTCCAGATACCCCACTCTTCGGATATTGTGCCCCACAAGCTTCAGCCGCGTCTCAGTCTCCTTCCGCGATTCAAGTCGTTTCCTCGAGTGGCTGCACCAAACCGGCATTTCGCCATCGAATTAACCGTTTCCGAGATTGAACGCATATGATAATTTTCTAACCACTCATGAGGAGCTTCCCAGAGCGAATAAAGCATATCATACCACCCAAGAGCCCCTTTACTCTTGAAAGTCACATTACTACGTGGTAGAAAGTATGGCGTGGCGTTATTTTCCGAAACCAGATTAGTGATCCATCGACACCCGTAAATACCATCTCCAAGAACGCTATCTATATTGGGATGGCAATTAAGTGTCTGGCTCTTCGCTATTTCATGTGGGTAACTGGAAATCCAGGTGCCCCAATCGAAGATAAATCATAGTCATGAAATTCCGGATATTCCGATAACCACGAGCGCTCCTCTTTAATAACTGAACAACGCTATTAATTCCCTCTAAGATGCCATTAGTGATTCTTGAGTCAAAATAATTCAGGACACCATTCCAATGTCTTTTGATAGTCAAAGCAAGCGTCGATCATCGGTTGTAATCTGCTATGCGTAGCCCAAAAGTACCACCGTTTAAGATACTGCTCAGCAACACCGCGTTCTTCGGTGCTACAGAAGATTTGGAGGCTGAGCTTCAAATTGTACGCCCTAACAGTCTTTAGATTCATATCTTTGAGGCTTCCTAATGTCTTCTTTTGCTTTTCTGTTAGATTGCATGGATTTTTAAGCCAGAGGTACCTGGTATTTTTCAGACACTGGTTCATCGCCACTTCTTCCTTCCGTACTGCATCGATTCATTCATTCACAATTTTCATGACATGAAATTTATCAAAGGTAATTGATGCACTGGGAAATTCCGTCTTGATTCCACTTATGAAGGCAGGAGACATGTCACAGCAGACCGAGCGGATGTTATCTGGAGTTCCACCGTGTGTCTGGTAGTCTTCTTTGAAACTTGAAAGCGTCGAGGAGTCTTTTCCGCCACAAACATGAATTACTCCGGATGTATCGAAATCCACAACAAGTATAACATAGTTATGCCCTTTGGTACACGATGTTTCATCAATTCCAATTACAGTGACATCTGAAAGATCTTCTCGGGATCGAGCCTCTTCGGTATAATGATCCACAACTCTCCAGACTCTTGTATCTTGTTCGTCGATTTTACTGGCAATTTCGGATATTTGCATGCTTTGAGCCATTGTCACAATCATTGCATCCATGAAAAGAGTGAATCCACTGTATTCTCGTGCCCATGGTATTCCTATTTGATGAATGCCACATTCCCCACATTCTACCCTTGGAACTCTACAATGCAGAAACGCCTTGTGCTGGAAGAAGCTAAGATGTCTCCATACTCTCTCCTTGATGTCATAAGCGGGACATTCGGGATTGTTGTACACAGGACGCTCAAATCTGGTTCCGGGTACGAAATCAAGGTAGATATCTATTTGTTTCTCGTCGGGATCGAAATCTATCTTCATAAGCATCCATGGATCCCCTATATTCAATGCTCTTCGGAAAAGGTCTTCATACATCGGATATTCATCTCCTTCTGTGATGATTCGATTGTTGGCGTTGGGGTATTAAAGTACCCATACAAAACGGAGAAGAGCCTTTTCTGTATATCTTTCAGAAAGACTGAAGATGAGTTTTACCATACTTTTTGAAGGGGATACATTTTATTTTTATCCATCTCATCTCCGCACCAGCAGTTTGTTCAGATCCCCGCTCGTGACCATCCCGATGACCTTCCGGTTCGGATCGATCACAGGAAGCGCTGAAATCTTGTGCCGTTCCATCTTCCGCACCGCAATCTCGACAAACTCATCAGGGATGCTTGTGACCACGCGTTTGGTCATTGCGCTCCTGACGGTGCCAGCGTCCCCGCGTGCCACTGCTTTTGAAATATCCCACGAGGTGACGATTCCGACAAGGGCACCGTCCTCTGATAGCACGGGCAGGTGATTGAATTTGCCCTCGATGATCAGTTCAGCCGCCTCTTTGATCTCTGCGTATGCGCTGACGGTGCGCACATCTTCAGACATCGCATCCCGCACCAGCAGTTGCCCATGGACCTCTCGCATCGGCTTTACTGTGCCATGTCTTTGCAGCTGCTCGCAAGGACTGCTTACGAAGAACTCGCCATCCCTGATCCATCCTTTGAGTTCATCTGCGATCGTCCGTGCGATATGAAAACTCGAAAGCGGGGAAGTTCGAACCTCCTTTCCATCAATGTCAACGATTCCGGACTTTAAATCCTCATACGTTACCTCTTGCACAGTGGGATGCCCGGATACCCCGTAGTCCAGGATATTCGTTCTGATCCCGGCATCGCTAATCCCGGTTGCGGCGGCGATCTCCTCGTTCAGGATTGGTATCGGGACGCCGATCCCGACATACATGCTGATCCCGTATCCGCGAAAGACAGCGCCGCGCACATATCTCGCATCCATCTCCTTGAGATTTCCTGAGACCATCAGTGTTCCGAAACTGTTATCAGGATCGTGCTGGGTTCCGCTGCCGACCACGTGCCCCTTCGCACCTCCCAGAAATATCCTTGTGCCGATGCCGATCGTCCTGAACTCGGGATCATTGAAGATCGGCGAGAGCACGCCTGCACCTGAGTACGAGACATTGCCAAATCCGGGCAGGAGCGTTCCCATGTAGGTGTACAGGGTGCGTTTTGTCGAGTTTGTTGCGGCAGCGTACCGCTGATACGCATTTCTCGGGTTTAGCATCACCGCCTGATTCAGATCATCGATCGTGATGCTGGTATCCAGTATCTTGCGCGGATAGCAGTCAGTTCCGGATGATTCGGCATGTACATCGATCTCCCGCCCTGCG
>JAUWCK010000065.1 GCA_030609345.1 Methanosarcinales archaeon
GATCGAGTACTCCGAAGGAATTGAGCGAAAGGGGATTGTGCTTGCAACACTTACAAAACTCAAGCAGATCTGCAACCACCCCGCGCTCTTTCTCCAGGACGGAAGCCCCCTGAAGGCGCGATCAGGAAAACTGACGCGTCTTGGCGAGATGATTGAGGAGATGCTTTCCGAGGGCGACAAAGCACTAATCTTCACGCAGTTTGCAGGAATGGGCGCCATGCTGCGCCACCATCTGCAGGATCGGTTCGATAGCGAGGTGCTATTCCTGCACGGTGGGACGCCAAGGAAACAGCGGGACGAGATGGTCCAGCGGTTCCAGCAGGACGAGCACGGACCACGGTTATTCGTTCTCTCACTCAAGGCAGGCGGGTTCGGGCTTAACCTCACAGCCGCAAACCACGTCTTCCACTTCGACCGCTGGTGGAACCCTGCTGTTGAGAATCAGGCAACAGACCGGGTCTTCCGCATCGGGCAGACAAAGAACGTCTTCGCGCATAAGTTCGTCTGCATCGGAACGCTCGAAGAGCGGATAGACCGGATGTTAGAGGAGAAGAAAGCGCTTGCAGACGCCATCGTCGGTACTGGCGAGGCGTGGATCACCGAACTATCTACCGACGAACTCAAGGATATCTTCACGCTGAGCCGTGATGCCGCCATTGCAGGAGGCGATTAACGATGGTGAGATGGGGCTACTGGGAATACTACAAACCTGCAAAGCCAAAAGCGGTGAAGGACGGCATAAAGGCAAAGAGCAAGCGGGGCGAGATCGGAACGACGTGGTGGTCGAAACGCTGGATCGCTGTTCTCGAATCATTCAGTATGGGGACAAGACTGACCCGCGGACGCTCCTATGCGAGGAAGGGGCAGGTGATCTCGATCGATGTCCGGGAAGGGGTCGTCAAATCGAAGGTTCAGGGCTCAGGATCGAAACCATACAGCGTCACAATCAGGATGGATCCGATCTCTACTGCGGACTGGGAGAAGGTGGCAGACGCGATGGCGTCAAAAGCGATATTCGCAGCCAAACTCTTAGCGGGCGAGATGCCGGCTGATATCGAGGATGCTTTCGCAGAAGCCGGAATCTCGCTCTTTCCCGTGAAATTAAAGGATCTTGAAACCGATTGTTCGTGCCCGGACTGGGCAAACCCGTGTAAGCACATCGCAGCCGTCTATTACCTGCTGGCAGAGCGGTTCGACGAGGATCCATTCCTCATCTTCAAGCTGAGGGGCAGAACAAAGGAGGATATCATCGATTCGCTCAGGAAGCGGCGTGTTTCTGATGCTTCCGCGGAAGAGGAAGCGGGGGAGACCGTAAAACCGCTCGATGAATGCATGGATTCGTTCTGGGAGGTTGGTGATGCGCTCGATTCGTTTTCTGTGAATAAAACCCGTCCGGAGGTGGAAGCCGCGGTCCTGAGGAGGCTCGGAGACGCTCCGTTTTTCATAAGCAAAGACAATATCGCAGCGCTGCTCTCGAAGGCATACACAGTCGCAGGCATTGCTGCGTTGCAGAGGGCGTCTGGAGAGGTGGAGGGGACGGGAGAGGAGGGGGTTTACGATTCGAGAGCGGGGGAATGAATATAATGCGCTAAAGACAGATAAGCTTTTAGAAAGTGGCAAGTGGTTATATTATGCGCCTTGTGACATCAACGAAGGTCCCGTTTTTAAAAAGAAAAGCAGAAAAAGCAGAATAGACGTATTCAAGAAGATAAATTGTACTTGCTCAATAAGCTGTGGGTTTTAGGATTTTAACCACAAGATTACACAGATTTCCACGAGATTTCTGTGTTAATCTCGTGTAATCTCGTGGTTTTATGCGGATTTCCACACGATATTGAGCATGTTCGATAAATTCAACTAACCAATACGAGATTAGATATGAACTCTCCAAACATTTCGAAATCACACCGATAGTGAGAGATTAAGAAATACAACTATGAGAATAGTGCAGAGAGGTGGCTGATGGTTAGAGTTCAACCCAGAAGAATGCACAATTGCAGAACATGTTCGGACGAGGCTGTCAACTATCTGGTGTTGGATCAATGCCTTCGGCGATCTGACACCCAACAAGTCGGCAACCCTGATGGACTGGGAAAACTTTTACATCTTGCCAGAGAGAAAAGGAACAGTGATCATGAACAATATGGATGAGATCGATCGTCTTCTTGCGCAATTCCCGTTATATGCTGAGGATCTTGGAATAGACCTGTCAGAACCATCCGGCAGGTTCAAATGGTTTCTTGCATCGGTCCTGTTCGGTGCGAGGATCAGTCAGAAGATAGCATCGAACACATATAAGAAATTTGATAAACACGGGGTCAACACCCCGGAAAAGATCATATCAACAACATGGGACGAGTTGATCGGGATCCTCGATGATGGTGGATATGCCCGGTATGATGGCGTAACCGCAACGAAACTGCTCAATGTCATGAGGGGATTGAAAGAAAGATATGGATCGCTTGAGAATTTATACAGGCAGTCATCGAATACAAATGATTTAGAGAGGAGATTGCAGGAATTCAAGGGCATCGGTGCGGTGACAACCCAGATATTCCTCAGAGAACTGAGGGGTCAGTGGGACGTGCATCCACAGATATCTGATAAAGCAAAAAATGCAGCAAAGAATCTGGACATAGATCTGGACAAATTTGAAGGCGAAAAATTATCAAGGATCGAAACAGCGCTCGTTAAACTGAGTATCATGTACTGCAAGAAGAAAAAATGTGCAGAGTGTCCGATGAAGGAATTCTGCAGGATATAGCGTCACGATCTCCTCAATCGCACCTTTAAACTCCATACTCTCTCATTCTGGATACTCATGCTTTATGAACGGCAGGTCAAAACGTGCGCCGTTGAACGTAATCAGAAAATCGTATTCGCAAACTCATCGACGATGCCGTCAAGGTCGATCCCGCGCACAAACGCCTTTGCCTTCTTACCGTCGTAGATCCAGACTCAGCCCCGCATAGCCTCTATCCACAGGATATCGCTAAGTATCGCGCTTGCCGTCTCAACAGATCCCGCACCGATCCCGCCGATCGTGATCCTGCCTGCAAGTTCGGTCTGGATGGACGCGAGATTGAAGGTTCCGCCGATGCTTAATGGGTGGTTTCTCGGCACCATCTTTGGCGCAACCTTGAGCACCCCTTCCCGAATCTCCCCGATCAATTTTATGGTGTGCCCTTCTTCTTTCGCCAGTTTGAACGATTCTGGCGTGATCTTTGTGATGCCGGTCACATCCACATCATCGTACCCGACATCCATCCCGAATACCGAGTTCGCAAGAATCACGACCTTTGCAGCGGTATCGATCCCATCAACGTCTGCGCTCGGGTCTGCCTCGGCAATACCGAGTTCCTGCGCCTCTCCGAGCGCATGTTCATAAGAGACGCCTTCATCATCCATCCGGGTGAGGATGTAGTTGCACGTCCCGTTCAGCACGCCTTCGATGCTTATAATCCTGTTTCCAGCCAGAGTCTCATTCGAAAGGTTGATTGCTGGCATCGCTCCGCCGACCGTCGCCTCAAATCTGAAATAGCGGTCGTGCTTCCTCGCAAGCCCACACAGTTCCGAATATGCAACGACAAGCGGTCCTTTATTCGATGTCACGACATGCCTTCCGCTCTCAAATGCTTTCCTGATGTGCGAAAGCCCGATTCCGCCTGTTATTATGTCAGTCGGCGTCGCCTCGACCATGATCTCATGATCCACGCCAACGATCGCATCGAGTGCGGTCATGCCTGCCGTATCCGCAGCCGCACCCCTCTCAGTATCAGGAAGCGCAACCGCAACCGTGCCAGTCTCCCTCTTCCGCTGCAGCGCGGATGCAAGATCGACGCCAGCAGCGTCCACAACAGCACCGCGGGAATCAGCGATCGCAACCACCTTTATCGGGTAGTCCGTGCGCATAAGCGCGTCTGCAACGCCCTGCCCGACAGCGCCGAATCCAATGATCGATATTCGTATGCTCATGTTTCACCAGAGTTTGTTCTGAAGTTTATTCCAATCGTTCATATTAATTTCTCGTGCATCGCTCATACAGCGCCTGAAACTCAGCCACATCCGCAACCTCCGATGCCGGCGCATGGTACGTCACCGTGCCTGATGCCATAATCATCACCTGATCAGCGAGCGCAAGACCGCGCTTTAGGTCGTGCGAGATCATGATTGTGGTGATCCCTGATCCGGTAAGTGAATTCAGCACGCTCTCGAGACTTGCCGATGCCTGCTGATCAAGACCGGTGTACGGCTCATCGAGAAGCAACACCGAGGGCTTATGGAGGATTGCACGAGCGATCGATAGCCTTTGTTTCATGCCTCTTGAGAACGTGCCGACACGATCGTGTTTTCTATCGGAAAGTCCGGTCTCTCCAAGGACTTCATCGACCCTCTTATCACTATCAGGAATTGCATACATTTTCCCAAAGAATTTGAGATTTTCACCTGCGGTCAGTTCGTTGTACAGGTAGGTGTTATGTGAGATCACTCCGATGATCCCCCTAACCTTTTCAGGGGATTTTTTAACGTCGAAACCTCCAATCTCTACAGTACCCCCGGTTGCATTGACAAGTGTCGCCATGATCTTGATAAGCGTCGTCTTGCCTGCGCCGTTCGGTCCGACGATTGTTAAGAACTCTCCGCCCTTGACCGAGAAATTGACATTATCAAGCACGGTCATGCTGCCGAAGTTCTTTGTGATGTCGTGAACATGGATCATCGTACCTGTTTTTTTCTTTGATTGCATTTAACGATTGCCACACCGCAGGTACCCGCAGAAAGGATTTTAAAGTAGTATCCACAAGAGGAGATTTAATGAAGGCTGTAGGGAACAGTATGAACCTGGAAAAGGATTTTGAGATATTCAAGGATGATGCTCTTGGAATACTACTGTTCGGATCCCGTGCTCGGCTGGAAGATGTCGAGAGGTCGGATATCGATATCTGCATCGTCCGACCCGTGAGCGATCGTGTTTTGACCGGAATCGAGAGGATGTTTGGTGGAAAGTACGATATCAAAGTTTTTGAGAGCCTGCCCCTTTACATACAGATCGAGATAATTCGGGATCATAGAATCCTGCATGGTGATGAAACCCAACTTTCGGAATATTTCTACAGGTTCAGAAGACTCTGGGGGGATATGGTATTACGCGTTGAGTACAATCGGTTCAGCAGCGCCCGGGAACGGATGAGGCTCAGGAAAAGGTGGTTACATGAGAAAAGAACGGTACTTGGAAAAATTAGAGCTTTTTGAGGGAGAATTGGAGTTTATAGCGTCTCATGAAATCTGCGATGACGTTACTGAGAGGGCGCTACTTCACTCGTTACAGACCTGTGTCGAGATCTCCATGGATATCGCTGCCATGCTTACAAAGGACGCAGGGCTGGTTGTCGAGGATGATTATACCAACATAGAAAAGTTATCGAGGGAAGGCATCATCGGAACGAAAGAAGAGGGGACTTTGAAGGAATATAATGGACTGCGAAACAGTATCGTCCATAGATATGGTCGCCTTGATATGGGGCGCGTTGTGAAAGCGCTGGATGAAATTGATAGACTCTACCAGATTGCTGCAAAGCTCACCCTGATCTACGAGAGCATACCTGCAAGCGGTATCGACACGCCCGGGGCGTGAAATAAGAAACTGAAACGGTGCTTAAAGCACCGCCAGCATCGCAATTCTTGTCACAAGCCGATCTTTCCGGCAGCCGCATGCAAGAGCATGAGCGCGTCTGCCGATGTGAGTTTGCCATCGCCGTTCATGTCACCCCATCTTCGCCCGATGCCGTCTGAGTTCACCCAGTAACCCCGAGGCGTGTCTGGTTCTTTGTCCCAGACATCAGGCACGCCGTCGCCATCGGCGCTCCTGCTACGAGAGATAGGTCAAGTACCATAAACCATGACCTCCCATCGGAAACCATGATTAGTCATGAAGGCGATACATCTGGTATAATGACCTCATTTAAGGAATTCGCAGATGCCTGCGAGACGATCGAAGGGATCGCAAGTTCGCTTGAGATGACGACCGTGGTATCGTCCCTTCTCCGGAGGATCAGCGAATCCGGCGATCCCGACACCGAACTCGCCATCGTCTCAAGATTCATCATGGGCAGGGTATTTCCTGATTGGAGTGATGTAGAACTCGGTGTCGGTCCATCGCTGCTGTACGACGCGATATCGAGGGCGTCGGGTCTGCCGGTGAGGCGTATCAAGCAACTGGTACGTGAGACCGGGGACGTTGGCGAGACCGCGAAGGTCGCACTCGAGAAGGGGGATGAGGCATCGAAATCGCAGACAACGTTTCTCGATTTCGCTGGCGCTGGCGGCACGGCTCCGGCAGCAGGGATTGCCATCACCATCGCGGACGTATTTGAGAGAATGAACTCGATCGCTCATGCGTCGGGCAAGGGTTCGCAGCAGACAAAGGTAAAGCAC
>JAUWCK010000103.1 GCA_030609345.1 Methanosarcinales archaeon
CCAGTCGCTTTTGATCTGAGTCAGATCGTCTTCGTCGGAATAATAGTCAGAATACCCCTCAAATCTGATGTGTCCGACATTCGGGCTCAAATAATTGATTGAGAATGCGTATTCAACCCTCAAAATCGTTTTCTCTCCGAATGGAGTCTGTTTTGGCACGAGTGCCGTGTTCTTCAGGTTAATGTCGTAGTTGATGTTGACGTTCTTCTGCCTTCCGACCTCTTCCGGATCCACATATATCTTAGATTCTACTTGTGTTACTCTGAAATTTACAATCATCTGTATTCTCCTCCAACTGTTTTTGTTCCTCTGTGCAATGCCACTCTTCCGGTTCTGACGACTTCTTTGATCCCGAATCTATCAAGCATATTCTCAATCGCCCTGATCTTACCTTTATCGCCTGTGACCTCGATCACCAGTGTTTCTGCATCGATATCTATGATCTTTGCACGGAATATGCTTGCGATCTGCATGATCTCAGCTCTTGTGCCTGTATCGGCGGAAACCTTGATGAGCGCAAGTCCCCGGTCAACCGATTCGGACGGCGGGAGATCGGATACCGAGATCACATCGATCAGTTTGGAAAGCTGGCTCGTCACCTGCAGAAGTACCCGATCATCGCCCTCCACAACGATCGTCATCCGCGATATCTCAGGGTTCTCAGTCATGCCGACAGCAAGACTCTCGATATTGTACCCGCGTCTGCTGAAGAGTCCTGAAACACGCGCAAGCACGCCTGGCTTGTTCTCGACAAGCACTGCAAGCGTATGTCTCATGCGACCGCCCCCGGTTCTAGGACCTCATTGATCGCAGCACCGGCAGGAACCATCGGGAACACGTTCTCCATCGGATCGACCACGAAATCGATGACAACGGTCCGGTCTGCCGACAGTGCCTCTGATATTGCGGACGGCACCTCCGATGGCTTTTCTGCGCGGATCCCTACAAGATTGTATGCCTCTGCCAGTTTCACGAAATCGACGCTCTGCGAGATATCGGTATACGAATACCTCTCGCCGAAGAAGAGTTCCTGCCACTGTCGCACCATCCCGAGATAGCTGTTGTTAAGTATTGCAACGATCACCTTGATGTCACTTTTGGAGACGGTCGCAAGTTCCTGCGATGTCATCTGGAATGAGCCGTCGCCAGCGATATCGATGACGGTCCTGTCAGGGCACCCGACCTTCGCACCTATTGCTGCAGGGAATCCGTAGCCCATGGTGCCAAGTCCTCCTGACGTGATGAATGTCCGGGGGTTCTCGAACTGGAAGTACTGCGCTGCCCACATCTGGTTCTGCCCGACCTCGGTAACGATGATCGCATCAGGACATGCTTTGTGTATCTCCTGAACCACATACTGCGGCTTGATCACCTCGTCGCTCTGTTCGTACCTCAGCGGGTGCTCCTTCTTCCATGCATCGATCTTCCCGAGCCATGCACCGGACTTGGTTTGCATCTTCTGCAGGTGGGAGTTTAGCGACTGTAGAATCGTTTTAGCGTCCCCGATGACCGGCAGATCGACTCTCACGTTCTTCCCGATCTCAGCCGGATCGATATCAATGTGGATAACCTTTGCGCATGGCGCGAACGCATCGATCTTTCCGGTAACCCGGTCATCGAACCGTGCGCCGATAGCGATCAGGAGATCGGACTCCTGCACTGCGTAATTGGCATATTTGGTGCCGTGCATGCCAAGCATTCGAAGCGACAACGGATTGGACTGCGGAAACGCCCCGATTCCAAGCAGAGTCGTTGTCACAGGAGCCTGGATCGTTTCCGCAAGTCTGAGAAGCTCTGACGACGAATCCGAGATGATGACGCCGCCACCTGCATAGATGACCGGGCGTTCGGAATCAAGGATCATCGATGCAGCACGTTTCACTGCGTCATTGTCGATGCCGAGATCCGGATGGTAACCGCGCAGGTGTGTCTTCTTCGGATATATGAACTCGAATTCATCGGTCGTGATGTCCTTTGGCAGATCGATCAGAACCGGACCAGGTCTTCCAGTGGATGCGATGTAAAACGCTTCTTTAACGATCCACGGGAGATCTTCTACGTCTCTTACCAGATAATTGTGTTTGGTGATCGGAAGCGTGATCCCTGTGATGTCAGCCTCCTGAAACGCATCATTCCCGATCATAGGCGTTGGAACCTGTCCTGTTATCGCAACGATCGGTACCGAGTCCATGTAAGCGTTTGCGATGCCTGTAACGAGGTTGGTTGCGCCCGGTCCTGACGTTGCCAGGCACACTCCTACCTTTCCGGTTGCACGTGCGTATCCGTCTGCTGCATGTGCTCCCGCCTGCTCATGCCGCACAAGGATGTGGTTGATATCCGAGTCGTACAGTTCGTCGTACAGTGGAAGCAGCACACCCCCAGGGTATCCGAAGATCGTATCGACCCCTTCGTTCTTGAGGCAGTTAATCAATGCTTTTGCGCCAGAGATGGGTGTATCGGTCACGGTTGTTTCCTCCTCTTGATAGGATACTATTCGATAGTGAGATGAGATAAAGTATACGGTTTTCGGGCAGTGCCCCATAAACCGGGAATTTGATCGCAGAGGGCGCGGAGACCGCGGAGAATGATAAAAAGCTCTGCGCCCTCAGCGTTCTCTGCGGTTATTTTTCTTGCCAACACGGGGTTCACCCCATCCGCTTCTGCATCCCCTTAAGTAGCCGCTTCACAGCATCAGGAAGCTGCCCGCGCTGGAGCGCCTTCATGTGCACAGGCGATATCATGTTCATGACCGCGGTCATCATCGAATCAGACCGCATCATCCCGTCCATCAACTTCCGCACATAGACCGAGGTCCCGATCTGCATCCCGATCTCGCTCTTCCATCTCGATTCGTAATCCTCGACTGCGCATCTGCCGTTCACAGCGTCCGCTGCTGTCTCGCCAGCGATCTTTCCTGCGACCATCGCAGTCGGTATCCCGCCGCCGTTGGTTGCGATCAGATGCCCCGCGGCGTCGCCCGCGATCATGACGTTTCCTGCACACGTCTTCTGGCGTGCGCCGCCGACCGGAACGATGCCCGCGATAAATGCCGTAACCTCGCCTCCTTCCAGTTTCCCGGATGCGATCGGATGCTCGTTGATGAACCGGTGCAGATAGTCCCGAAACGTCACGCCCGGCTCGCACATCGCTTTCCTGATGCCCATCCCGACATTTGCAGAGCAGTTCCCGTGTGGGATGATCCATGCATACCCGCCCGGCACAAAGTTCCTGCCAAAGTACATCTCGACCGCGTCTTCGTCGATCTCGACTCCTGTCATGTCGTACGCCACCGCATGAGCAACTCCCATCGGATCGTCTTCAATTGTGGAAAGCCCGGCAGACCTTGCCACAAGCGAGTTCGGACCGTCCGCACCGATGATCACATCTGCCCGGATCGTGCGGCTGCCCCACATCCCTGAAATCTCAATCGACATACCATCGATTGCGGAGACTCTCGTTCCGATAGCGAGGTCTGCACCTGCCTCGACTGCTTTCTCTGCAAGGTAGAGGTCGAATCGCTTCCGGTCGAGCACGTTGGCATCGACATCGAACTCTTTGGAGTCCCCGGCAGGTGCGATGAAACGCTGGTAGTTCGTCTCTGCATAGACGCAACTATCCGGGTAGCGGAAGGTGTCCGGAAGATCAGAATCAGGCATCAGTTCCGCAAGTTCATCGTACTTCGGAAGGAATCCTGCGCACTGCACGGGAACGCCGATCACTTTCTTCTTCTCGATTAGAAGCACGCTTGCGCCTTCTGCTGCGTACCTTGCCGCGGTTGCGCCACACGGTCCTGCGCCGATGATTGCGACGTCGTAGTGGGAGTCAATCTTCATTTTTCATCACCTCGAGCACCGCAAGCACCGAATGCGAGAGCGCATGAAGATCATACCCGCCCTCAAGCGCCATCGCCAGCCTGCCCTCGCAGCATCGGTCAGCAATCGAACAAACGACCGATGCCATCTTCCCGAACCCTCCGGTAGTGACTGCCATCCCTGCCAGCGGATCGTCGGCGTGCGCATCGAATCCAGCAGACACGAGAACGATATCCGGATCGAACCCAATCGCTGCCGGCATCAGAATCTTCTCAAACACATCGGCATACTCGGCATCGCTGGATCCTGCCGGAAGCGGCACATTCCTCGTGTAACCCTGCCCTGCCCCGGTTCCGGTCTCGTCTGATGATCCGCTTCCGGGATAGTGCGGATACTGGTGAACCGAGAAATAGAAGACCGATGGATCATCGTAGAATGTGTACTGCGTGCCGTTCCCGTGATGCACATCCCAGTCCACAATGAGCACGTGGTCGTATCCGATCTTTTGAGCATGTCTCGCCCCTATTGCGATATTATTGAAGAGACAGAACCCCATCCCGCGATCCGGGAGCGCATGATGTCCGGGCGGGCGGACAAGCGCGAACGCATTCTCGCCATCCGCGGCAAGATCGACGGCACGGATCATCCCGCCCGCGGCGAGCAGCGCGGCACGGTACGAGGCTTTGCAGAGAACGGTATCCGGATCGAGCGGCATTTCACGCTCTGAGTATTCTCTAACTTTTGTTATGTAGTCCGGATCGTGGACATACCGGATCTCTTCGATGGATGCCGGCTCTGGCTTGACCTTACGCAGATCGATCCCGGTCTCCTCGATCAGTTGCATGATCGCAATCAACCGCTCCTTCCGCTCCGGATGGCTTCCGGTCTCGTGCAGCAGGTAATCGGGATGGTAAACGATTGCGGTCATTCGGATGATGCTGCTGCTTTAAGATCCGCGATTTCAGCTTTCAGATTCTTGATTTTCTCGTCCAGACGGTCGATCTTATCCTTATAGTTGTCAACGTCTTTCACCAGAGAAAGTCTCTCCATCTCTGCTTTCTTATATTTCCTATCCAGAGTCTCAACATCTCTTTCCAGACCTTCTTTCTGCCTGTTCAGTGCTTCAATCGCCTCATTCGCCTCTGCAAGGTCGGTCTGGAGTCCTACCTTCTCGGTCTCGACCTTCTGATACTTACCTCCGAGCGCCTCCTCCCGC
>JAUWCK010000137.1 GCA_030609345.1 Methanosarcinales archaeon
GACGCTTAGAACCCCAATCGTGTGCGTGCTCGGGCATGTGGATCACGGGAAGACCACGCTGCTCGACAGAATCAGAGGCAGCACGATCGTAGATATGGAATCCGGTGCGATCACCCAGCACATCGGCGCGACCGAGGTGCCAATCGATGCGATAGCAAGCGCGTGTGGACCGCTATTTTCAGGAAAGTTCATCGTTCCGGGATTGCTTTTTATAGACACTCCCGGGCACCATGCGTTCACAACGCTTCGGAGCCGCGGTGGCGCGCTTGCGGATCTTGCAGTCCTTATCGTCGATATAAGCGAAGGATTCCTGCCGCAGACCATCGAATCCCTAAAAATACTGAAGCGATTCAAGACTCCTTTCGTGGTCGTAGCGAACAAGATCGACCGCATCCATGGCTGGCAGACCCATGAGGGCATGCCGTTTATCCAGGGGTACAAGAAGCAGGTGGGTCATGTGCAGCAGGAACTCGACCGCAAACTGTACGAACTGATCGGAAAACTCTATGAACACGGGTTCAGCGCAGATAGGTACGACCGCATATCCGATTTCAAGACAACCATCAGTGTGATACCGATAAGTGCAAAGACAGGCGAGGGAGTCCCTGATCTGCTGATGGTCATGTTAGGTCTTGCGCAGCGCTTCCTCGAAGAGGATCTGCAGGTCGACACAACCGAAGCAGGAGTGTGCACGGTTCTCGAGGTCGATGAGACCCGCGGTTTCGGGACGACCGTCGATGCGATCCTCTATGACGGTGAACTCTCGGTCGGCGATACGATCGTGGTCGGCGGGCAGCCAGTCATCACAACAAAGGTTCGTGCGCTCCTAAAACCAAAGCCGATGACCGAGATATGGTCAAACGAGGCGTTCGACCACGTGAAGCATCTGACAGCCGCGGCTGGCATCAAGATCGCAGCACCGAATCTGGAACACGCCATCGCGGGATCGACGATCAGGGTTGTGTCTGGCGACGTCGATGAGATCGTTAGCGAGATAGAGAGCGAGCTTGATGCAGCGCAGATAAAGACCGATTCGGACGGTGTTGTCGTATGTGCCGATACCATAGGATCGCTCGAAGCAGTGACCCAGGAATTAACAGATGCTAACATCCCGATCAGGGTTGCCAAGATCGGTAATATCTCAAGGAGAGATGTAATCGGGGCAGAGACGAGCAAAGATCCCCTGAACAGGACGATTATCGGATTTCGTGTCGATGTACTGCCCGATGCCACGGAGGAGCTCAAGAAATCAGGCACGAGACTGTTCCAGAGCGATGTGATCTACCGGTTGCTCGAGGATTATCAGGACTGGATCTCAACTGAGAAGGAGCTTGTCGAGAAGAAGCTCTCAGAGGCGGTGATCAGACCCGGGCAGTTTACGCTTCTGGACGGGTGCGTCTTCAGGCAGAACAATCCCGCGGTCGTCGGAGTGCGCGTCATCGGCGGCGTGGTCAGGACCGGGGTTGCGGTCATGCGTGCTGATGGTACACAGGTCGGGATTATAAAAGGGATTCAGGATCAGGGAGAGGCTCAGCGGGAAGCACGGTACCGTGACGAGGTTGCTTTCGCAATCGAAGGTCCCACGGTCGGGCGACAGATCAAGGAAGGCGACATGCTCTTTGTGGATATCCCTGAACAACATGCAAAGATGGTCGAGCAGGAACTGGCTAATACACTATCTCCTGATGAAGCCGAGGTGTTTTCGGAGTTTCTGGAGATCAAACGGAAGGACGATCCATTCTGGGGCAAATGAGCAGATCGCTAAGGATGTTCGTCTGTCCGGTTTCGAGTTCGGAGCTCATGACTTTCGCTGGGGTTTCCTTATATTTCTAGATTAGCCGGAAGCGTTTCAAGAATGCGAACGGCGCTTATTCATGCCGCCACCAGCAATTTCTCTATTGCATCCGACCCTATTTCAAGCCGCACACACCGCGTCAGGCAGAGTCCTGTGCGTCGTGATTACGCGGTCGCAAGCTGTTGGCGGAGAAGATCGCTTGCCAGGTTGCTGACCGTGACGCCTTTCTGCCGGGCGTGCGTCCGGAGCACTTCAGCCACATCCGCCTCGATCTCAATTTCGTAGTAACGACCTCTAAATGTAGTCTCCACGTCTACAGTCTGGAAAGCATCCGGGTAGTCTGTCGTATCATGGGTGTCCCAGAACTCGGCTGCCTCTTCATAACTATCAAATTCTTCCGGACAAACTTCAATCATCGCATACCCCTCTGCATTTCTCCCGCATTAAGTCATCCAAATTATCCTGCTAAATAGTCGCTAACACTGAGGATGTCAAATTTAACCCGCCCTTTCAACGGATCAAAGTCTTTGTCGCCAGTTATGAAGCAATCCGGAGAATAGAACAGTGCACATGCGAGTATCGGAGCATCTTTCACATCACGTATGCTCAAATCGTTCAATGCAACACTTACCATCTCTTTATATTTTTCTCGTTCTATAACCTCCGATTTTGAAATGATTGCATAAAATAACGCCATTGCTTTTGGTAACTGCTTAGAATCGGAAAATTTCTTAGATATAACGCGTTCAGTCTCAGCTATCACATCTTCTGATAATATAAGACATATTTCACCATCAAGAGATTGAATTAAAACTTTTCTTGGCTTTCCACTGAAAAATAATCCCGAAATGAAGATGTTTGTATCAATCATCACCTTTAGCATATTTTTCATCCCATGTGTGCTGCTTTTCCAGATCAACCAGATCGTTTAGTTCAGAAAGCGATAGATTTAGCTCCTTTGTCCGCTCATCAAAGACATCGAACGTTTTCTTCGATTCGTCCATTTTCTTTATGATGATAGCACCCTCTACATCGATGAATAATAGATTGCAACCCGCTTCTATCTTTTTCTTTCTTCGGATCTCTGCGGGGATGGTTATCTGCCCATCGAATGCCACTTTCGATATGCTTGCATACATTCTTACACCCAATACTACATTCTTTACGTTTCTCATATATCTTTGGTCGGCACAGTCGAATGTTATGGTGATGCCTCCGCCATGCCACCTCCCCCAAACGAATTCGCGAGCATCCGCGGGTGGGGGGTCAGGTGCTGGTAGATTCGGTGGCAGAAAGGGGGTGTGCAAGATGGTAGCGTCAGTTCACGGTTTGCCCCTATAATCCTCCATACGGCTTCTTTCAGGTTTTCGCGTGCTTCCGGGAGTGTCCGCCCCTTCGCGTGTCTGCGCCGGGCAGTCCCTCTGGCATCGCAGGTCCGCCAGCCGCAATCTCGCCCGGATACTGCTGCCCTGATCTGCCCGTGATTGATCGTTCCTGCTGGTGCTTGTGCGACTCTGGTTTTATGCGGCGATTCCTGGGTTCGGATGCGGTGGCAGGCGATGGTTTGTGGGCAGGGCAGATACGGATGTAAGTTTTCCTTCCCAAAATCGGCAAATGGCGCAACATGATCGCTTCGTCATGACCATGTAGTTTGCCCGATCTTCTGCCACATTTATGGCAGCGCGTGACACCAATCGTGCTCCTCACAGTGGTGATAACATCGCATTTTTCATTTATTTCAATGCTCTTGATCTCGATGTCGGGGATATCTAACAGTTTCTCGATTATATTCATTGGAATCCATCCTCTCAGATTCAATGAATATATTATGTGTATTAGATATATAAATAATTAACCATTGGATTTGTTAAAATCTTGATGGACGTGATATATGGGGTGCCTACTCAGTTCTCACCTGGTCAAGGCAATTGATGGACGACCATTTAGTATGCAGTTAGTGATATATTGATTTAGTGATAGTTGACTGTCACGGGAGATGCCAGAGAGCCTCACTTATGCCTGGATTCGAATATGCTTAAGTATCCTACGGAATTTTTCGGATGAATCGTGCGCTGAACCGATAACCCTCAATCTGTGTTCATCTGCGTTAATCTGTGGGTGATAAAAGTTTTTAGCCACAGATGCACACGGATTACACTGTTTTCATCACCTACCAAACCACGATCCCGTTATCGGTGATCTGGTAACTCGCGCTCATCTGCCTGAGTCCAGCCATCGCCTCGACGGTGATCGTCTCGGAATCGAGGTGGATGATGTTATCCACGCTCGCTTTCAGCATCGTCTCGATCTCGGTCTCTGCTGTACCCTCTGTGTATGTGATGATGCCGGTTCCGCCTGCCATCTTGATCCGCATGAT
>JAUWCK010000115.1 GCA_030609345.1 Methanosarcinales archaeon
TACCTACCATGAATTCCTTAGTAGATATAAATCTCTTCTGTGATTTAATCTCTTGCATTTTATTCTCATCTATCGTATCTATCAACTCATAACCATCTTTTACAACTTCTTTATACTTCTTAAGAGCTGCTATAGGTGCCAACCCCAATGAAGTCATCTCTATTCTTCTAGCTTCTTGTGCTAATTTTCTAAGTTTTTGAAATTTAGTACGAAAGTCTTCTTCTGATATATTAAGACCAAGTTTTCGATTGAATTTGTTTTTATCTATCGCCTCCAATCGTTCATATATAGTCACCCAAAGCAGTTTATAACAGTCTAATGTAACACGAACTAAATGGTCATACGCCTTTTCAAGGTTCTTATCTTTGTCTTCAGTACCTAATCTGGGATTAAAATATTGAGAGATGTGGGCAAGTGTGTTTTCGAGTTCAATCAATGTCTGTTGAGGTTTGTCGCCGATGTATCCAACCAAATCGGAATACGCAGGTACAAATTCAGTCCTATAGAACTCAAAAACACTATCTATATCCATAAAATTGGCTACACACCTACAGTCTTATCGTCTCATCAAACCTACTATCTATATCATACGCTCTCATCTTAAATACACTGCCCCTGCTAGATGCAATACCATGGTCTTCGGGTTTGGTGACGTGTAGTTTTTTGCTAGTTATATTTTCTATAAATTTTTCAACATCTGTTGTTGTGGAGAAATCTTCTATATCGACACCATATTTTTTTTCGAATATCACCGTTTTACTCATTCACCCAACCCCAGTAGCCTCGATTAGTATAAACGAACTTCCAGATGCTGCGTTGAGCACAACAGTTGATATTCCGATGTTTATTGTTCAGGGGGTTCATCTCCTACGTTTATATCACTTTCGCTGGAATATGCTGAATGATTAGTTAGTAAGTAAGTAACCACATATAAATGTTATGGTGTGTGAACGCAAACATTACGACTATTCTTTTTCAAAAATACACCACCTGTGGCTTGTATTCGATGTCCGCTTCACCCCACAAAACCCTTCCGTCCACGCGTCCACCACCGACCTCGGTATGCCCCATGCCAGCCTCCCGAAGTCACTAAACCCCGGACATAAGCCCAATGCCTGTGCAATCGCGCCCCTTGCATTCGGTTTGGCTGTACCGATGTCTTGCATACACTCAGCCAGTGGCAAAATAGTGCACCTACTCTGACCGAGTTCTCCTCTTTCCATGCTCGATAAATTGAAACTCATCCCACATAACCCCCACCAAATCCTTTTTTGCATATCAGCCCTGGCACACCTCCACGTCCAGCACGACATTGTACTGATGCGGCGAGTATGACCTGACGATCCGCCGGTCCAGAACCCGCACAGTCATATCGCGGGCGCTTGCGGCATCCTTGATCGTCTCCTCTGCACCCTCGAACAGGTCATCCTCCTCCCTGATGTCATAATAATGGATGATGCCGCCGGGTTTTACGATCGTTAACGCCTCGTCAATGAACTCGTCTGCCGAATGCGGCAGGTTCATGATCACATGATCCGCGATATGGGCGAGATCATGCGCGACGTCTGCTACATCGCTGCAGATGATTCGCATGTTACTGATCCTGTTTAACCGTGCGTTCTTTTCCAGATACAGGGTCGCCACCGGATTCTTATCGATCGCCACCACCTCTCTGGCTGATTTTGCGGCAAGGATGCTGAAGGGTCCCGCGCCTGCAAACATATCGACAACGACGTCCCCGCCACCGACCTGATCAGCGATGCGTTTTCGTTCGGTTGCGAGTCTTTGCGTGAAATAGACGCGTGCGAGATCGATCTCATACTGGCAGCCGTACTCCTTGTGCACGGTCTCGGTCTTTGGCTCGCCCGCCACCACGCGGAAATCCCGTACCCGAAACTCGCCCTGCACAGGTGACATCACTCCAAGAACGGTCTTTATGTGCCTGTGCATCAGGAGAATGGCGTCCGCGATCATCTCTGCATCGGGATCATCGGCATCGATGATCGCAATATCCCCGATCATGTCATAAGACGGGGTAAATCCGAGGATATCATCGAACGTTTGCTTTTCTACGCACTCAAAGCCCCTCTGCAGGAGTCTAACATCAGGAAATTGATCCGCTATCTCAATTTCATATTTAACAGGGAAATACAGATAATCGTCATCCCTCTGAACCGCAGCGTCCCGCTTAAATGCGCCCATCTCGACAAGCAAACTACGAACGGGTTCACCGCTTCGTTTGGGTACCTGCACACACCAGAGCCGTTGTTTTACCGTCATTTATATCGTGCATACCCTTTTACCCAGTTTCTTAAGTATGCATCCGGGAATGTCCACCACGGATCTCACCTCATCGATGATATTACCGTCGCCTGTTGCAACAATCATGTCACAGTGCTTCAGATCGAAATCAACATGCTTTGATGTTTTAGCGTCCCCTGAGATGGAATATTGGGGGAGCAGTCCGCGAATGTAGCGTGCAAGTATGCCGCTCTTGCTGATCTGGGCATCGAAGAGGAAGGTAACAGAATCCGGCTCGTATCCGGACAGGATCTCAAGAACCTGTCTGCAAACACCCTCTACCGGATTTTTGTAGTTCCTGAAAACACCTCTGATGTCCCGTATGAATCCATCATCACATAAGAATATCGGCTCTCCCAAAATCACGCTTTCTGTTGCGATGATGACATTGTATCCATCTACCATAACGTCTTTATCTTTGATGCCGGCGCACGGTATCTTTTTCCTGATGCGCAACGCCGCAACTCTGGGTTCGACAACGACGCGCATCAGCACATACCGATCCCGATTTTCCAGCCGGTAATGATCGCTCACGAACCGTATGACGCCTGTGCGCGGGTATCCTCTTGATAACAGGTGCCTGATATCCTCTGCTGCAAGAATCATCGCTGTTTCCGGGTCGGTCTTTTCTTCTCGCTCCATGGCATCTTCCAATCTTTCAGATTATTAAGCACAATCTCAACGTTCTCGTCCTTTACACGTACTTACTCGAGTATTGTGTGGATATCTACATAAAACCACGAGATTACACAAGATTAACACAGAAATCTTGTGAAGATGGCTACGCCGCTGCTTCGCAGACTGTGTAATCTTGTGGTTCCTTCCACACGGTCACCAATAACAACCTCCTCTGATAGATCAACGAATCAACGCCGCTGACAGAAAATTATTAATGCGCCACCACAGAGTTACATCGATGTTGAGCATAGCAATACCAAAAGGAAGCCTTGAGGAGCAGACGTTTCTTCTCTTCAAACAGGCAGATCTCGAGATCAAGAGGACCGAACGGGAGTACAACCCAAAGATCAACGACCCGCGGATAGGAAAGGTGAAGATCCTGCGTCCGCAGGAGATTGCCGGTTACGTGGCTGAGGGATACTTCGATGTGGGAATAACAGGGCATGATTGGGTGATCGAGTCCGGCGCAGATGTGATCGAGATTGCTGACATGCCATACAGCAAGCAGGGGTCAGGGATCGTTAAGATCGTTATTGCGGTGCCTGATGGCAAAAAAATCGAAGACGCGTCCGATATCAAGCCACACAGCAGGGTGACGACCGAGTACCCAAATATCACCCGAAGTTATTTCGAGAGACTCGGGATTCCTGTAACGATCCATTTCTCTTACGGCGCTACCGAGGCGAAGGTTCCTGATCTGATGGATGTCGTGGTCGATGTCACCGAGACCGGGTCAACGCTTCGGAAGAACAACTTAAAGATCATCGACGTGATGCTCGAATCGACAACGAAGCTGGTCGTGAACAAGGATAGCTGGAACGATTCCACGAAGCGAATAGCGATCGAGGAGATACGAACGCTGCTTCTTGCGGTCATCGAGGCTCGTGGCAAGGTGCTTCTGAATATGAACGTGCCAGCAGGAAAACTCGACGAGTTGATCGCTTTCCTGCCTGCGATGAAACTGCCGACCGTGACCAAGCTATATAACTCCGAATATTACGCGGTCGAGACAGTGGCTGCAAAGGATACTGTGAACATCTTAATCCCGGAACTGAAGCGTCTTGGCGCAGAGGACATCCTCGAACTCGATATATCAAAGATCGTGCGCTGATGGATCGCAAAATCTAATATAACTTCGGATACATAGGCAGGTTACAATGGTAAGGAATCAGTACGAACAGGAACTGGAAGAGCTTAAGGAAAACATCATAAAACTTGGCAGCATGGTTGATGCGATCATTCATGATGCGGTCATATCGCTTAAGAATCTGGACGCGGCGATGGCTCAATCAGTGATCGATAGGGATCGGGGGGTGGATGATCTTGCATGTACCATCGAGAAGGCATGTCTGCGATTGATCGCGCTCCAGCAGCCGATGGCAGTCGATCTCAGGACGATTGCAACGGCACTTAAGATCCAGATCGACCTTGAGCGGATGAGCGATCTTGCTGTCGATATTGCAAGAGTCATGATATACTCGAAAGGAGAGCCACACGTGAAACCCCTGATTGATATCCCGCGCATGTCAGATATGACGCGTGAGATGCTCAATTCCGCAATCCGGGCATTTCATGATTCTGACAGCGATCTTGCTTATGCGACGGCAGAGAATGACGATCTTGTCGACGGGTTGTACGACCAGGTCAGAAGGGAACTCCTGACATATCTCGTAGAGGATCCGAAGAAACTCGCCAACATCTCGCACCTGCTCTTCGTATCGAAGTATCTCGAGCGGATCGGGGATCAT
>JAUWCK010000098.1 GCA_030609345.1 Methanosarcinales archaeon
GTCCTGAATCCCTGATTGCCGACCAGCTGGCAGGCTTTATTAAAGGAGAAGAACTCCATTATTGCGTTATCCTTATCTCTCACCCCCATGCTGGATATAGCCTGCACTCTATTGACATAATAACTCCATAATGGAACCCCCCATTTCCCGCCTATGCCCGGGAAAAAACTGGAAAATGGTTCAGCCCAGTTATAGTTTTCGATAACAAAACGATTTTCACAATCGAGATAATATCTGGTTTTTTCTTCATTCATCGGATAAAAGATCATGACTCGAGTGACTTTAATACTTTCTGCCATTCGCCACCACACCCCCATACACATCAATAGTCGAGTCTGCCACCTTCTCCCACGTAAAATGCCGCTCCACCAGTTTTCTTGCCCTTTTGCCCATCAGAGCCGCCTCATCCATATCATCGAGATGGCTGCGCCGATGCTCTCGCATTCACGAATGGCAACGAACGTTCGCGAATTACACGAATTTGGTTGCCACAAAATCAGAGTGATTTCACTAAAATATTCCGATTGTGCCCTTGCGCCCTGCAACGTCAAACTTTACAAAGAGCTAATATAGAAGTGTTACTACTTTTACACGGTAATCATGAATACGGAGTGTTCAATGGTGGAACCGATGAAATGGCGTGAAAGAGAATCATTTGAATCGGACGTTCTCACTACCGGTCTGAGGGTTTACGTCATCGGTCATAAAAACGGGAGATTCGAAGGTAGATGGAACGGCATCTGGAACCTGCCGCTTAAGATTGCGGATGCTGTGAACTTTGGCATATCCATGGATGATGAGATACCGATCGACTGGCTGCCTGACTTCTGCAAGGAGTTTGCATTCGGCGGCGATGTCGAGAGAACGTTTGAGGTCGAAGAACTATCCATCAATCAGCGTGTCTTCGTCCCGAAATTTAAAAGAGGCGTCTGCTGGATATTTGAGATTAAGAACAGGGGGGATACGAAAGTAGCGTTTAATTTTATAGCAAATCCGGTCACAAATCTCGAATGGGAACTGAAACAGACCGGAGATGTGTGGAAGGAGAAGAAATATCTCGGAACGTATGATGCGCGCAGGAGAATGATCCTTGTGCGCCACCATAGGAAACCGAACTGGATGATGCTCTTTGGCTCGGATCGTGAACCTGCGTATGTGTGCTGCGATGTCGCCGATATCAACGAATGCAAGGATCGTGGCGGATTCCCCGGTCCCAGGGATCACTGTGTTGGCAGTTCTATCATGAGCTACAAGATTGAGATCGATGCAGACGACACGGTTGAGATCAGGTTTGTGCTGGCTGGTGGCGATGTGACATACCACAGATTGATCGAAGAGTATGAGGAGATGATCGGTTCAACCAGAAAACTGTTAGGCGAGACGATAGAAGCGTATACCAGCTACCTACAGACGGCATTACACTTTGAATCCGGGATTAAGGACGTTGACGATGCTTTCGTCCGTTCGAGTATCGGGATGCTGCTTCTGAAGCACTACCAGCACGGATACGGTCTCGGATTTATGGCTGGACTGCCGCACTTTCCCATATACTTTGGAAGGGATATCGCATGGACGGTACTGGGGAGTAATTGCATAGGAGACTTTCTGGCATCGCAATCCGCACTCGCGCTGCTTGCACGGTTTCAGGCAAAGACTGATGGCGAGGACGCGGTGAGGGTTCCATTCTACAAGGGAGAGATTCCGCATGAGATCAGAATGGACGGATCGATCTACTTCTACACAGTCGATGCGACCCCTCTCTTTGTGATCGCGCTTTATGATTATTACAAATGGTCTGGGGACAAGAATTTTGTCAGGTATCTCTACGACAACATGGTAAGAGCACTCGGATGGTGTCTGAAGGCAGACCGCGACGGCGATGGTTTGATTGAGCACGGACCAGAGGGGTTTCTTATCGATACACAATGGATGGACTCATACTTCAGGGGAAAGTCAGGGGTCGATGTTCAGGCGATATTCGGTCACGCATTCAAGTGCGGGGCAGAGATCGCACGTGAGTTTGGCGACGACGATCTCGCAGAGGCGTGTATGGGGCGATACGATGAACTCAAGTCGCTCATTGTAGAGCGGTACTGGGACGAAGCGTACGGTTTTTTGTATGACACGATACAGCCAGA
This sequence comes from Methanosarcinales archaeon, assembly GCA_030609345.1. The sequence continues at coordinate 2,139 of JAUWCK010000098.1, forward strand.
CGGTACGTTAAAGAAGGATATGACTGTGAACGCTGTCATTCCGGTATTTTTCGATATCATTGAACCTGATAAAGCGGAAAGCATCCTTAAATGGATGGAGAGTGACGAGTTTACAACATCATGGGGCGTCAGGACCCGCGCAAGGAGCGATCCCGAGTATGACGGGAAAAGTTACCAGAAAGGCGGTGTCTGGCCTTTTGTCACTGGCTGGGTTGCGTATTCCGAGTTTTCTCATGGAAATTTCAAAGAGGGGTTTTTGAAGACATACCAGATGACCGAGATGCAGCGGTTCTCCAAGTTGTACTTTAAGGAGGTCATGTCAGGAGATGTGGCGCCTGAGCCATCCGGGGAAGAAGATCCTGCCGGATGCTTCGTCCAGGCGTGGTCCGCAACGATCTATATGTACACGATCGTTCGTGGATTTCTCGGCATTACGCCGCACGCTCCGGAGAGTGTCACGATCTGCCCATACCTCACCAAGGACTGGAACCTATCGATTAAGAGACTCGCGGTCGGCGAAAGTTTATTATCATTTGAGTTGAAACTGGATGGCACTGACGTTGTGGCAAGTATCAGAAATGAGGGCAACGTCATTGACGTGGATTTTGGTGTCGTGGTTCCGGTGATCGTAGATCACCCGAGCGCAACCATCAACGGTGCCAAGGTTGACGTGACAACAGAGATTATCAAAAGGAGGTATACGAGAATTATGACGAGATTTTCACTGGAGAAAGAGGATGTGTTGGACAAGAAAGATGTCAAGAACATAGTATTCAAGATGGATGGGAGCAAATGAAGATATTTATCATTTCGTCTGCGGAAAAAGCGATAGACTTTAGAAAATATGGTGGAACCGAACTTGTTGTAGGTGATCTGGCAACAGAGCTCTGCAAATTCGATGAGGTAGAGGAGGTTGCTGTTGCATGTTGCAAGGGTTCGATCGTTCCGGAGAACCTACCGAAACTGAGGGTAATAGAGACCGTGGAGGAATCGCAGGATGTTTACCATGATTGGTCTGCAAAGGAAGAGCAAGCATATCGGGTCTATGAAAAATACCTGAAGGATTATGATATCATTGTTGATAATATCAGATCTAATCTGGTATATGACCATAAGATTGCGCATCCTGATGCGAACATCTGCCATGTATTTCATGGAGCATGTGGATGGGAGAGAGCCCCGCGGGTACAGGGCGATCCATGCTTCATCGCAGCGTCCCGCGCTCAGGCGATGAACATCACAAATCGCATTGGAGTACCATGCAAATGGATTCCGCATGGTATAAATACCGAGTTGTATCCCTTCAAAGCCGAGAAAGGGGAGCGCTACATGTCTGCCAACAGGATATGCAGCGAGAAAGGAATTCTGGAGTTTGTTCAATTGATGAAGGACACCGGCGCTTGCGGGGATGTCTGCGGCGAAGATTACTTCGTTGACAGTCAGGAATACGTCGAAGAGGTGAAATCTCGATGCGACGGCACCCAGGTTCGGTATTACGGCACCTTGTCGTACGAAGATAAGATAAAGTTTCTCCAGAACGCGAAAGCCGTGATCTCGCTTCCGATGTACCCGTTCATGGAGATATTCGGTCTTCATGCCACAGAGGCGATGTGCTGCGGAACGCCCGTGATCGCGCTCCGGAGCGGGGGATTGACCGACCAGATCGAGGATGGTGTAACAGGTTTTTTGTGCGATGCGTTAGATGAGGTGCGGGAGATCATCGTTGCCGATAAGGTGAGCGAGATCGATCCTTATGATTGCAGAAGACGCGTCGAAGAGCATTTTTCAAGGGAAGTTATGGCAAAGCGGTATCTGGAATACTTCAGGAAGGTTCTTAAGGGGTGATGTGACATCCCGCTGGCGTTCCCTGAAAACGTGCCAGCAGGTACGGACTACCGGAAGTATGGACCGACACCGGATGACGCTTACCCTCACTGGTACCAGATTCCGATCGGCGACGATGATGGCGATCGGATCATTGCCATAACATTAACCGACCGCGGTATCGTGATGATGATAAGGATCTTACAGCAAATGGCGCGATCGTGGACGGCGACGGTAGCCGGAATGATCGATTTACAGGTCATTTTACATCCACATAACCACCAGTAAATACATACCGAATATGATCCCAGATCCTCGCCTTGCCACCTACCCGTTCACATCAGACGCCACAGCCTACGTCAGGGATCTTGAAATCCCGATCCCGGATCTCCTCGAGAAGCGCGCTTACGCCCGCGCCCGCCGTCGCGGCATGGACCGGGTGATTCAGGCGATCGAGGGCGGGATCGAGAGCAATACCGAAATCCCGTCCGAACTCGAACTGCTCTCCTACCCGATCGCCAGGATGATCGTATCCTGCATCGACGATGATTACCTGATCCGCAGATACGCTCTTGCCGAGGCAAAAGCCGTGCACGAGTCTCTTAGAACCGAACCGCGGGATTTCTTGATGGCTACGGGGCAGGAGTTCGGGATGCACCCAACCCCCTCCGATCAGGGGTTTAAGATGTATTTCGCGGAGTATGTCAGGTACGCCAACCGCATGCACGCTCCCGTATGGAAACTCGTGAACAGGCGGATCTGTCACGGCTTGGTCATGCTCTCTCTACGTGAGTTCAGACGGCTGCTTCAGGAGGCGATCCGCGACCACATACAGCAGGATCTGCCGCTTGCAGTCCCGCCTGAAATCTGCGAAGCGTTACCACAGTACCGCGGGGATGTGCGAGAGTCGCTTGGAGCGCGGACGACCGAGTTCGAGATCGAGGGTGGGATCGAGAGTAATACCGAAATCCCGTCCGAACTCGAACTGCTCTCATACCCGATCGCCAGGATGATCGTATCCTGCATCGACGATGACTATCTGATCCGCAGATACGCTCTTGCCGAGGCAAAATCCGTGCACGAGTCTCTTAGAACCGAACCGCGGGATTTCTTGATGGCTACGGGGCAGGAGTTCGGGATGCACCCAACCCCCTCCGATCAGGGGTTTAAG
>JAUWCK010000104.1 GCA_030609345.1 Methanosarcinales archaeon
ACGGCATCCCGAACTCAAGAACTTCGATTTGGCGAATAGGATCGGTATCGCCGTCGAATCTCCTGATTATGTCGTGCAGGGGAAATTTGGCAGACATATCGCTGTGAGGTCAGAGCCGATGATGCTTGGCAAGGCTAAATACATGGTTGTGATCTACGAAGATGGTGGGGAAGTGATAACAGCATTTATGACTTCAAAGATCGAAAAGATCATCAAGAGGAATGTATTATGGAAGCGATGTTAAAGGTGAAAACGGTGGAGGCTCTGGATATAGATTACGATCGTGGCAGAGACGTGCTTTACATAAGTTTTGGAGCACCAACTGCCGCGGATGATGCGGAACTCCTGGATAATGATGTTATCGTGCGGTACAGACAACACCGGATGATAGGGATAACGGTTCCGGATTTTTCGCGAAGAAGTTAAGCAGATAGAGACGTCTCGATCGTAGATCGCCTGTTGTGTTGCATCACCCATCACCGAGGGCGATGCATCCCAGACCAACAGCCTCCCGCCGCCTGCGCACACACCTCTGCCCGCCCCCGCTCCTGCACTTCCACGACTCCACCGGCGGCGCATCCGCCAGCGACGCGAGGCGCCCCCGCCGCCCGGCTCGCATGCTGCAAGCATACCAGAGACGAATAGGCGGCGGGCGGCGAAGGTCAGTGGGTGCTTGCAGTGGCGTGCTCACCCCCAACCACAGAAAACCTTTTCAAATATCAAAAACACATCTTCAGCGGGTGACTTGAAAGATGAAATACAAAGTAGTGATCAGCGAAGGTGAAGATGGTTGGTATGTCGTGGAATGCCCCTCCATACCCGGCTGTGTATCGCAGGGGAAGACCGTTGAAGAAGCACTGGAAAATATAAAAGATGCGATGTATGGCTGTCTGGAAGTCCTGAATGAGCGCATTGAAATCAAGGGTGGTGCACGGATAATGGAAGTGGCGGTCTGATGGCAAGATTGCCCCGGATATCGGGCATGAAAGCAGTTAAGGCTTTTTCTAAAGATGGTTGGTTCATGGCAAGGCAGACCGGCAGCCACGTCATAATGGTAAAAACCGGCTACATGGTTACGCTTTCGGTGCCAAAACACAGAGAACTTGATAGAGGTACTCTCAGAAAACTCATCAGACTCGCTGGCTTAAGTGTCGATGAATTCGTTGAGTTGCTGCGGAGATAAGTGGGCGGTTCGACAAAAAATGCCCTCCACCCAAAATTCCATTTGCGACTCACTTTGGGCGACGTATCCACGCCCACCCCCGCCCGCCGCCCGTGCGCACGGGCAGCCCACCCCCGCTCCGCCCCGCACTTCCACAACCCACCGGCGGCGCAATCCCCGCGACACCACGACGCAGATGCCCGCCGCCCGGCTCGCCTGCAGCGAAGCACGCACAGCACGAATGGGCAGCGAAGACTCGACACACCGAAAATTTTATAACGAGACTGATGTAATCAAATCTATGGAATCTATGCCAGAAAAGAGGATAGTTTTAACGATAGACCCAAATGAATTGAAGGAAGGGGTATGCAAAATATACCCATCGAAAGATGAAAAATTTGCAGTGTGTATGGAAGACGAAAAGATCAAAATCTTCCCGATCGAAGAGTGAGAGAAGGTATTTGGATGGATGTTCTTCCCATAAACCTATCGAGAAAGACAAGCGAGATCGTTATAGATCCAACTGTTTTTAAAGATGGTGATTGCAAAGAGATTCGCGTCTGGAGTTGGAAACGGTTTAAAACGGTAAAATATGTGGTGTGCTATAAAGACGGTGAATTTGTAATATCTAAATTCGATTGAACATGAAAATTTGATGAGTTGTGCTGCCATTGTTACATGGTTGGGCGGGGAACGTGGGCGGTCGAGTGAGTGAGCTGGTTAGAGTGTCCGAAATATTGGTGTGCTTTAATCCTGAAGATACATCACTCGCCCAATTATCCCCCTACAAATTACCCGTGGCGGCGTATCCCCCCACCACCTGTGCACACTCGGCAGCCCGCCCCCGCCCCACTCCTTCTCACTTCCACATACCCACCGGCGGCGCATCCGCCCACGCCGCGACGCGAGACGCCCCCGCCCGGCTCGCCTGCGACGAAGCACGCACAGCACGAATAGGCGGCGGGGCGGCAAGGATATGGAAAGTTTAAATATGCAAGATGGTATAGATGGTGCCAACAATGCAAGAAGAAGTCACATTCGGGGAAATTTTGAACATGCGCCCTGAGAAGTTCGTATTCGAGAGCAAGAAAAATATGGGCAAGATCGTATACGCGCTTGCTCATGAGATATTTGAATTGAGAAAGGAACTCGAAGAAATAAAGAGCAATAAGTCGATGGAGGTTGTAGAAAAGATCGTAGTGTTAAACGATGTTCCTTATTCAGAGGCTAAAACTATGATAGAAGATTATTTGAAGAGCCACGAAGACGTTTATATGTATGAGATATCTAATGACTTAAGATTGGACTTAAAGATTGTACATGAAATCGTTGAGGAACTAATTAAAGAAGATAAGGTGAAATAGGTGGTTTTCATGCCGATATGTAGGAACAAAGGAGATGCCATAGAAGGAGATGTGATAACCTGTCAGGCACGGAAATATGAGACGCTGGTGATAAAAGGAAGTGGGGCACATAGAGCCGCAAGGATTAAATTAAGCGGTAGAGGTAGGACTTCTGCATATTGTGTGATAGATAAACCGCTGAAATGGATAAAATAGATGGATCGTGTCTTAATATGGAAAGCTGCGATGCGATCAGAACCAACAGCCCATAGCTTATGGCAAGACAAGAGAATATCAGGATTCAGAACAATAGCTGCAGTTGCAGTATTGTCAGCAGTGGCTTATTTTGAGAGGGGGACTGAAATAAAACAAGGGCGCTCGATTCTCTATGCAAATCACATGGGGCGGCGCATCCGCCCGGCTCGCCTGCAACGAGTACGCACGGCACGAATAGGTGGCGGCGGGGCGGCGAATACACACAACGCCCGAGCCGCAAGCAATATATCATCGCAAGCAAAAGCAGCATACGAATGCCATATGCCTATAGGCATGAAAATAGCGAAGTATCTTCAGAGTTAACATGAAACCAGAAGTCAAGAATTGGTTGGAACAAGCAGAACACGACATAGACGTCGCAGAATATAATTTTGACGGAAATATGCTGGATGCTGCTGCTTTTTATTCGCAGCAAGCAGTGGAAAAGGCATTGAAATCGCTATACCTCTTGAAGTTTAACGAACTGTGGAGGGTGCATGATCTGGTGAGAATCGCAAAAGAGGGTTGAAGCACCGACTAAAATTGTCAGATTATGTGCAAAAATTACTCCTGCATATACCAGCACTCGATATCCCGATGTCTGTAACGAATATGACCGTAGAGATGTGGAAGAGATTTTGATGGGTGCAAAGGAGGTACTGGAATGGGTGAAGATAAATCTAAACTTATAAAAGCGTTAAGAGCGTTTAAAGATATTATCTGCCAAAAATACGATATAAAAGAGGTGATATTATTTGGCTCTCAGGTGAGTGGAACGGCGGATAAGGATAGCGATGTTGATTTAATCGTGGTTGGCGATGAGTTTAGGGATAAAAGCCCGCTAAAAAGACCTTTTGACCTCTACCTGGAATGGACGATGGATTATCCAGTAGATTTTCTATGCTACACGCCAGAAGAATTTGAAGAGAAGCGAAATGAGATAAGTATTGTTCGTCATGCGATAAACGAGGGAATTGCAATTTGATAGGTTGATACGACGCTGTCTCTTCAAAAAATGTTTTGTATTCGGAATATCTAACTTGCTACAAGTGTGGATACCCTCTACATTCCAAACTCATAGGAAACTCGCCCGATGGCATTCGCCAGCCGCCCACACAGGGATTTCCGGACTTGCAGTCCAAGGCGTGGCACGGTCGGGGCGAGGGCGCCACGATGAACGCAGAGGTCAAGACGCCCCTCGCACGGGCAATGTGTTATCAACACCTCGCGGTAGCAGCGATACCACAACCTTGATATGCCCATCTTCCGATGTCAGCAGAGAGAGGCGTTTATTTGACCGAATTTGACATACACGTTGGCTACACACACATCAAAAATCCGATCGCGCTTGCTCCGATGGCAGGCATCACAAACATCGATTTTGTCAGGGATCACGCAATGAGCGCAGGGCTTGCCGTGATCGGTGGATACAATCTGGACGATGCGACAAACGAGGCAGCGAGGAACATTAACGAGCGCGGGCGTGCTGAATGTGTGACACCCGAGCCGATTGAACATCTGCGAAGCGAACTCGAGCGCTTGGAAGGGATGGATGACCCCCCCACAATCACACTCACCGTCAGAAGCACAGAAATTACGCCGCTAATGGAGGCAGCACTTCTTGCAAAGGAGTATAGCGCGATTCTTGAGATCGATTGTCATTGCCGACAGCCGGAGATGTCAGATATCGGCGTGGGCGAACCTCTTCTTCACGATTTGCAGAAACTTGGATCGATCATCTCGAAGATCAAGAAGACGGGGGTTGTCCTCTCTGTAAAGACCAGATCCGGAATCGTTGATGACCGCGAACTTGCGGTGGCGATCGAGGAGGCAGGCGCGGATATGATCCACATCGATGCTATGGAACCCGGATTCGGTGCTGACTATAATGCGGTCAAGGCGGTAAGGAATGCCACCGATCTCTTTATCATAGGCAACAATTCAGTCACGGATTTCAGAAGCGCAAAGGATATGTTCGGACACGGTGCAGACATGGTCTCGCTTGCGCGAGCCGTGCCCAAGATTCCCGGAGTGATAGATGACCTTGTCCGCTCTGTCACCACCTTTCAGAAGCAGACCGGCTGGTACAATGCGCCAAAGCACATCTGCAGCGGGGGAGACGACCGGGCACTCACGTTCTGCTGCCTGCCTGTCAAGCGGTGTGCGATCCAGCGGGTGCTCCGCAGGTACGGGATGACGCCGCAGGAGTTTGCAGACTTGAAGATCGAACTCTCACGCGGAACACCGCTCGAACTTGGGGATAAC
>JAUWCK010000056.1 GCA_030609345.1 Methanosarcinales archaeon
ATTCAAACAGTACAGCGAGATCGAAGAACTGCAGACGTTCACCAAAACCGTGCAGGGAGTTCGGGATGCCGAGCTATTCCTTCTTGGAGCATACACGCCACTGAAGTGAGATAATTCTACATTATTAATCGATAGGTATATGGTGGATAATCGACGATTTTAAATAAGTTATGGAACTCACGCCCATCCAGACCGAGATATTGACGACACTGATCAACCTCTACCACCAGAAGGGGCGAGCAGTGAAAGGAGAGGAGATTGCCGCTGTGATCGACCGTAACCCGGGTACGGTGCGGAATCAGATGCAGGCTCTCCGGATGCTCGGGATCGTCGAGGGTGTGCCAGGTCCAAAAGGCGGGTATCATCCAACCGGGCAGACGTATGACATTCTCGATATCAGCAATCCGCCAGCCAAGACGATAACAAACATCTACCGGAATGGAAAACTGGTCGAGGGTGCAACCGTCTGTGAGATCATGTTTACCACTGTGCAGCACCCGGAAACATGCCACGGAAGGGTCAGGGTCATCGGCGACATCCGCAAGTTTGACAACGGTGATATCATCAAGATAGGGCCAACGCCACAGAATAAACTCGTGATCAGGGGAAAGGTGATCGGCAGGGATGATACAAGAAACATCCTGATCTTTGCGATCTCGGATCTGATCATCCTGCCGAAACGATCTGTTAAGGAATGTATCCAAAACGGAAACGTCGCAATCGATATGGATACCACGATTAAGGTTGCTGCGAATGTCCTTCTCAAACACCGGATATGTGGCGCTCCTGCGGTTGATGCAACGAATATTGTCGGTGTTGTGACACTGGAACAGATCACAAAAGCCCTGATATTGGGATTGACCAATCAGAAGGTACGGGATGTCATGTCAAGAGAGCCCATCACCATCGACGGTGATGCTCCGATCCCAGACGTAGCGAAACTCTTTGATCAGCACCACACAAGAAACATCGTCGTGGTCGTCAACGGAAATCCGTATGGCATTGTATCAAGGGAGGATCTGGTCCGTGAATCGACCATGGTCGGTGAATTGATTATTGCCCCGTCGTTGATGAGCGCGTGAGGTGTGAGGTTGGCGCCTCCGGTGCTGCCGGGTGATTGTTTCGCGCACTAAAATTTTTTCTGGTCCGACTCCAATACTATAAAGCATATTCACGATCAGGTACAACCACCCACAAAATGACCATCGAAGACGACATCAAGAGCATAGAAGACGAGATTAGAAAGACGCCATACAACAAGGCGACATCCCACCACATAGGGCGACTGAAAGCGAAGATCGCAAGACTGCGGGATGAGGTGCAGAAGCGGGCAGCATCGAAGTCGGGCGGCGAGGGATACGCCGTAAAGAAGTCGGGACACGCCACCATCGTGATGGTTGGCTTTCCATCGGTCGGGAAATCCACCTTGTTAAACGTCCTCACCGGCACCGAAAGCGAGGTGGCTGCGTATGAGTTTACCACGCTTGATGTGATTCCGGGAACTCTTGAGTACCGTGGAACCCAGATGCAGTTTCTCGATGTCCCGGGGCTCGTTAGGGGTGCTGCGATCGGGCGAGGGCGCGGCAGGGAGGTGATCTCGGTGATCCGAAATGCTGATATGGTCCTTATAATTGTGGATGTGTTCCAGTTGCAGCAGTATGATGTGCTCGTAAAAGAGTTGTATGATGCAGGGATTCGGATTAATACCGCGCCTCCGCGTATCACTATCCATAAGTCGGCTAAAGGTGGGATCAGGGTAAACAGTACCATTGATATCGATCTCGATAAGAAAACCATCCAATCGGTGCTATCCGAATACAAAATACACAATGCAAACGTGATCATACGCGCGAATATAACTGTTGATGAACTGATCGATGTGGTTACAGGAAATCGCAGGTATGTCCGTGGTGTAACCGTCGTAAACAAGATCGATCTGGCTGACGCGCGCACGATAGCAACGTGTAAGGAGCGGTTTCCGGATGCGATCATGATCTCTGCGGATGGGGGCGTAAATACCAATTCCTTAAAGGAGCGGGTATATACCGAATTCGGGTTCATACGCATCTATATGAAACCACAGGGGCAGCCGGCTGATATGGACGAGCCGATGATCATGAAAGGCAGTTCGACTGTGGCTGAGGTCTGCTCTGCCATCCACCGCGATTTTGTGAGAAAGTTTCGGTATGCGCAGGTCTGGGGGGACTCGGCAAAACATGCAGGGCAGCATGTAGGTCTTTCACACGTGTTAAGCGACGAAGATGTTGTGACCGTTGTTGTGCGGAAGTGAAACGCTCACAACGAATATGCTCGAGTAACGTGTGGCAAACAGATAACCTTCAATTAATTGTTCTGATCTCTGTCTTTCCTTTTGTTTTTCCACCACCCCCAACCACTACCAATACCGAAAAAAGAAGACAAAGAGGCTCTATAGAGCCTCGTCGTCCTCGTCCCCGGTCCGGATACGTATCGTGCGCTCGACCGGTATCACGAAGATCTTGCCATCTCCGATATTACCGGTTGCAGCTGTATTCCGGATCACCTCCACCACTTTGTCCACATCCCGCTCTGCGACCACGACCTCGATTCTGGTCTTCGGGAGCAGATCGACGCAGTACTCGCGTCCGCGCCATTGCTGGACGAGTCCTTTCTGCTGCCCGCGTCCCCTGACCTCGATCACGGTCATGCTCACGAATCCGGCGTCAGCCAGAGCGGATTTCACCTCTTCGAGTTTCATCGGGCGTATTATCGCCTCGACCTTTCTCATTTCGCTCATTTCAGCCATCTTGTTCACCTCTCACCTTATTCGGTTATGTACTCGGGGTATGCCCGTATCCCGTGTTCTGTCACGTCCAGACCTTCAAGCTCCTCTCTCTCAGAGACTCGCAGCCCTATGACCACGTCGATCAACTTGAAGACGATCAAGCCTGCCACAAATGCCCAGATGACGGCTGCGAGTGCGCCTACGACCTGGATCACGAACTGATTCACGCCGCCGTACAATAAGCCTGGTGCACCCGCTGCGTACACGGCACCTTCGAGGATTCCGTTGCCCATGCCGACTGAGAAGATCCCGACTGCGAGAAGTCCCCATGTGCCGCAGTAGCCGTGCACTGCGATTGCACCGACCGGGTCATCGACCTTTAAGACTGCCTCATTAAACATCACACCAGCGTAGACGATCGCACCTGCAATGAGTCCGATCACGATCGCTGCCCAGTTCTCAACCGAGCCGCATGGTGCAGTGATTGCAACGAGTCCCGCGAGAACGCCGTTTGCGGTAAGCGAGGGGTCAGGTTTTCCGGTCTTCATCCACGTGAGGATCATCGCGGCTACAGCGCCAGCCGCTGCTGCAAGGAACGTGTTTGCAACAGCAAGGTTCATGAAGGCGTCGCTGCCGTCAAGGGTTGAGCCGCCGTTGAATCCAAGCCACCCAAGCCAGAGCAGCAATACTCCGAGGAAACCAAACGTGATGTTGTGACCCGGGATAACCTGGGGCTTTCCGTTCTTGAACTTGCCAAGCCGTGGTCCAAGGATGATCACACCAGCAAGCGCTGCATATCCGCCGATCGAGTGAACAACACCGCTTCCTGCAAAGTCATGGAAGCTTGCGCCGCACATCTGCACAATCCAGCTTCCGTCTCCGGAAAGAAGCGCAAGATCCGCGCCGGACCAGACCCAGTGTCCGTAGACCGGGTAGATGATCGCAACGAGCAGCCCTGTGAATACCAGATACGCCTTGAAGTTGGTCCGCTCTGCCATAGCACCTGAGACGATGGTTGCGCCTGTTGCAGCAAAGACCATCTGGAAGAACCATGCGTTCCAGATCGCGTTGTCAGCGCCGCTCAAGCAGAACTGGCTGAACCCGAAGATTCCTCCGACATCATCGCCGTACATGATCGCCCAGCCGACAAGCCAGTAGATCAGAACGCCGATGCAGACCGTCATCAGGTTCTTCATCAGGATATTCGCTGTGTTCTTTGCCCGGGTGAACCCGGCTTCAACGAGCGAGAAACCGGCATGCATCAGAAAAACCAGCCCGCCACAGAGCAAGAGCCAGACAAAGGTCAGGGCTGTTCCGAGGTTGTCTACCGATTCTGTCACTGATTCGATACTCTCTTCTTGTGCCGCTATCGAAGGCGTTAGCGACAGTAGTGCCAGCATCACGAGGATACTGGTCAGTAAGTATATTCTATTCTTTTCCATAGATTCATCTCTCCTGTGTTCGCCGCCTTGTATCTTAGGAAGACGGCATGTTACTGTTGATGTTATAATATATAAAGTTTACTGTACGAGAACTTATCTACCCCACTCGACAAAAATCCGACTTTATGTCGAGTATGATGGAAATATAGCTCAGAAGATTGCTGGAGATCAAGAATATCTCATACTTCAGGGATAAACAGAAGCACGAGGTGGATATTATTCCGGAAATAAACGGCAGAACTGTGCCGATCGAAGTTAAATACCAGAATCACGTACTTACTCAATTTGTGTGGATATCCGCATATAAAACCACGAGATTACACACGATTAACACAGAAATCTTGTGGAAATCTGTGTAATCTTGTGGTTCCTACCACAAGTCACCCGAACATGTACAGAATCACATCTACGACCACGATTTGAAAAATCTGCTGTATTTTATGGATCTTCATGATCTGGTTTTTGGGGTGGTGATCACAAAGAACCTGTTTGAACAGAGGGGGGATATTTTATGCATTCCGGCATGGATGTTTCTGTTGTTTTTTAGCAATCATGCGGCAGATTGACTGATGCATACATCTTCGCGGATGACCTTTTTTCACCGCGAAGATGCCAGACCGCCCAGAAACCCGGGCTATCTCGATTTAATATCCTCTGCAAACCATGACTCGAGTTCGTCGCCGTGGATGAGCTCTTCCAGATCCTCCTCCAGGTTGGACGGCTCGACCAGAATTAACCAGCCATCTCCGTACGGGTCTTCTACAAACAGTTGAAGCTCATCCTCGATATCCTCATTGACCTCGATGACCGTGCCCGTAACAGGCATGGTAAGCCCGCCGACCCATTTTGCAGACTCCATCGACCCGAACGCCTCGCCTGCCTCAAACTCATCGTCTTCCATCGGAAGATCGATGAACTCGATTGTTCCGACTGCTGTACCGCCGAATGCATCCATTCCGACCCTGACGTTCCCGTCATCCTCGACCCTCGCCCAGAGATGGTCTTTTGTGTAATACAGCTCTTCCGGTACTTCATATCCTTCGATTTCCATTATCCTTCCTCCTTAAATATTTGTCATCGTTGCTTTGATTTATGCTTTGCCAGAGAAACTTATATGATTTCCCTGACTCGCTCCCAAGCACTCACTGTAATCCTCTGACCGGCTTGATGATTGAAACTGCCAAGAACTTCCCGTATTTTTTCCAAATCAATACATTCGGGCATTTCCTTAACTTCCTCGAATGAGTACGCGGTAACAGTTGGTTTGCCTTCTGTATATGTCTTGTATTCATCCTCTTTGAAAGCAGATTGGCGGCTATATTTTTCCCAGATGTTATTTGGTTCGCCGCTGGATAAGCTCTTGATCAGAGTATATCCTTTTATTCCCCTAATCGGCGAAGTGACATAAAACAATAAGACTTGTCCATAGTCAACACCAGCGGGTATTCCACTGCCTCTAAGATAAACACGATCCTTTTTCTCTACCAAGTTGTTGAAATATTCCGGTTTTATGACCGCGATCAGTCCTGCGATTTCTTCAGATGATTTTGGCAGATTTAAACCGGAAAGCTCTTCTAATTCATCGTGATCTATGAGCGTTATACCTTTTTCATCGGCGTAATCGTTTGCTGAATCTGTGAAAAATGGTGCGAAACAAAAGGATATGCCTTTAACTATCCCTGATTCGTGGAATGATTGTAGCTGCTCTTTATCGACTTTATTGTCTAATCCAGCATTTATAAATACTGTTGAAATAATGTTCATCCCATTATTAGATTTCTTATATAAATAGCATTCTCTTTCAACCAACTTCTTTTCATGTTCGAAACCCCATAAACATTCCATAACCCATTTAGAGATTGCTACCCAATCATATTCGCCCATATATTTAGCAGATAACCTTTTTACCAACCGATAGCTCTCATTCCCCCCACCATAAAAATCCCCTCTTGACTGGAATTCAAATCCTTTTTTCAGGAAAAACATAACGGTATTAACTTCATTAACATAAGCATCAACTTGTATTTGAGTATGACCCCGCTCGATACAATCGTTTTCGATGTAACGCAAAAGTTCAGATCCATTGCCTTCTTTTCTAAATTCCGGGCATATATAGAAGTTTTTTAGCTCGACGGTTCCACTTGCCGTAACCCGGATAACTCCATCTCCACCAAGTTTTTCAGCAAATAATCCAAAAGCACGTTTATTACCATCTTTTATTTCTCTAATAGTCTTTTCAACCCAACCCGCATAATCAGGATAACCCAAATCTTGAGATAACAAAAGCTCTTTCAGCTCTTGAATCTCTTCTTTAGATATTATCCGATCGGGGTATCCTTCAGCCACGTTTAACCTTCTTCAACGATTCTTATTTTAAATAATATAAATTTGTTATATTTATCTTTGTAATTTTTGATAAAAGCCATAACACCGGAATCGTTGCGGATAGCTGGCGGTATTGTTTCATCAAATATGGTAGATGGTATTTCTTTAAAGGAGTTGACCACCATGCGCTCTGTAATGACCCCCCATAGTGGGTCAGATTGGTAACCTCTCCTCAATTCGACTGTTCTGCCTTCTTTTATAGTTTTAGTGTTAAATATGTCATTAATCCCTCGTAACTCCCAATGTTTCTTTCCTTCACGAAACAATTGATACCATTTCGTATCCAATGGCAAAAATAATCGATTACTCTTTTTTATTTTA
>JAUWCK010000174.1 GCA_030609345.1 Methanosarcinales archaeon
GCAGGGTATCAGGACATCGAGGAGAGCGATATGGTTGCGATGCCAGACACATCGACCTTCCAGATCCTCCCGTGGAGACCACAGGATGACGCAACCGCACGGATGTTCGTGGATGTGCTGACCCCTGACAGGAAGCCGTACGAGGGTGATCCGAGGTATGTTCTCAAGAGA
Organism: Methanosarcinales archaeon; assembly: GCA_030609345.1. The sequence continues at coordinate 172 of JAUWCK010000174.1, forward strand.
AACCTTGAGCGGGCGAAGGAGATGGGGCTTGAGATGTTTGTCGGACCCGAACTTGAATTCTTCTACTTCAAGGACTCGGACGCTCCGGAAGTCCTTGACAAGGGCGGGTACTTTGACCTGACACCGCTTGACCTTGCAACCGATTACAGAAGAGAGACGGTCTTTGCGCTTGAGAAGATGGGGATCCGTGTGGAGTATAGCCACCACGAGGTTGCACCCTCCCAGCACGAGATCGATCTCAGATACTCCGAGGCTCTTGCCATGGCAGACAATGTGATGACGTATAAGCTTGTCGCAAAGGAGATTGCCAGGAACTTCGGAGTCTATGCAACGTTCATGCCAAAACCGATCTTCGGAGAGAACGGATCCGGCATGCACACGCACCAGTCGCTATTCAAGGGCGACCGCAACGCATTCTTCGACGCGGACTGTGAATACGATCTCTCAGACCTTGCACAGAGCTACATCGCAGGATTGCTCCACCATTCAAGAGAGATATGCTCTGTCTTTGCCCAGAGCGTGAACTCGTACAAGCGACTTGTTCCCGGGTTTGAGGCGCCGGTCTATATCGCATGGGCACGCAGGAACCGGTCCGCACTCATACGGGTGCCGATGTACCAGCCAGGAAAGGAACTTGCAACACGGATGGAATACCGTGCAGCAGACCCGGTCTGCAACCCGTACCTGACATTTGCGGTGATGCTTGCAGCAGGACTTGAGGGTGTCGAGAAAGGATATGAGCTGCCAGCGCCGCTTGAGCAGAACATCTACAAGATGGGCGAAACTGAGAGGAAGAATATGGGCGTTAAGTCGCTGCCTGCAAGTCTGGGTGAGGCGATTGCCGAGACCGAGAAGAGTGATCTTGTGCGGCGGGCACTCGGAGACCACACCTTCGACCGGTTCATCTCGCTTAAGAAACAGGAATGGGATGACTACCGGATACAGGTCACGCCTTACGAGATCGAGAAGTTTCTGCCGGTGATGTAGGTTGTAGGTGATTTATGTCTGCGCTCTGCAAGAAAGCGGCGCAGACATGCGGTTTTTTATTTATATGCTTCCAGCAACAGCCTGTGATCTTTGTATATGCGCCGCTTTCTGTTTTATATATTCGCACACTTTAAATCGTATTTCACTCAACTATAGATTTTTTCGCTTCTTTGATCGCGTTTACAAATCTTTCTAAAGTTTCATCTGTAATATCTCTTAATGTGCCGCTGATTTGCGCATATTCGTTTGCCGATGGTCTGCTTGTCGTCTTGATGTTTATCTTTGGATCTGGAACATACTCTTCTGCAAACTCTTCATCATCTTCAAAAATTTCTGGATGATTTTGTTCGACCTCTTCTAAAAGTTTATGTCTCTCAATCATATTCTCTATTTCTGATTCGGTTTTAATTTTTTCAAATTCGGTCACATACCATCTCAATAATTCCTTCCTTTCATCCAGTGTCAAACCTCTCATATCTAAAGATGCTATTTCATCCATTTCTACACTTCCCAATTTTTAAAGTCACTAAACCCCAGCACTTAAGTTACAAAGCCCATGTGCCCGAGTTATCAATTTTATCGATCGCCATAATACTTAAACTTAACCGACCTCCGTGTGTGGATTCGGAAGGACCGCCCCATCCGTTAAACCTATATATCAGAACGTCGTTAGATGGTTACCCCATGCCAAAACACAACAGACCCCACCCAAAGATCGATAAACCCTCAATACCAAACACAACAGAAAAAGGAAAGGAGCACGAGATCAAATGACCGATTACGCAGTATTCTGGGGATGTACCATCCAGGCACGGTTCCCGTTCATGGAGAAATCAGTTAGACTCGTCGCAGACACGCTGGACATCAGGCTCCATGAGATCGAGGGCACCACCTGTTGCCCCACAAAGATGATCAAGACGGGGGACGAGTTCATCTGGTACGTAACAGCAGCAAGAAACCTCGCTCTGGTAGAGGAGATGGGCATGGACCTTGTAACGCCGTGCAATGGCTGTTACGGCACATTAAAATCGGCAGCATCCGAACTTAACCGGAACACAGAGCTTAGAACCCGGGTAAACGAACTGCTCGCAAGTGTGGGGCTTAAATACACTGGAACTATAGAGGTGAAACACTTAATCGAAGTATTGCACGACGACATCGGCACAGACGCAATAAAAAAACACGTGACAAGACCGCTTGACGGGATGAATATTGCGGTCCACTACGGATGCCATCTGGTCCGTCCGAGTTCTGCGATACATTTTGATGATCCGAATAAGCCAACGAAGTTCGATCTTCTCGTCGAGGCGCTGAACGCCAGAAGTATCGATTATCGCACAAAGATGCTCTGCTGCGGAAATGATCTTTCCAACACAGAGGACCCATCAGACGCAATCGCACTGGCTCGTGAGAAGATTCTTGAGGTTCAGGACATCTCTGATGCCATGACGATGATGTGTCCTGCATGCTTCACCCAGTTTGATTCAAAGCAGTATTTAATGGAGAAGAGCGGTGAGCGGTTGCACATACCTGTTGTGTATTTCACGGAACTGATGGGGCTTGCATTCGGATTTGAACCTTCCGAACTTGGCATGAACATGCACAGGGTTGAGACGGACTCGTTCATTGAAAAATGGCATGAGCGATCCGGGCATCTCGCGAGTGCGAGGGAGTACTTTAATCTCGCGGATCTGCGGCGTTGTTACGAGTGTGCTGCTTGTGTCAACGACTGTCCGGTCACGAAATCGATTCCACAGTTTGAACCGAACCGGATAATCGGTGATGTTCTGCATGGCAAGCTGGATGAGGTCGTCGCGTCTCCTGATATCTGGTACTGCACAAACTGCTACACCTGTTATGAACTCTGTCCGCAGAAGTTCGGTATGTTACAGGTCTTTGACCGTCTGAAGAGCCTTGCAAGCGACCGCGGTATAGCTCCCGATGGTTTCAAAGGTGGACTTGCGCTCTTCCTGGACACTGGAAAGCTTGGTGAGCCAACCGCAATGCGCAAGAAACTGAAACTCCCGGATCCCCCGAAGAGCGGTTCAGACGAGCTGAAGGGTTTGATTGCGATAATCCGGAAGCGAAATCTGGAAAATAAAGGAAATAGAGAGGATGAAGGAAATGAAGAAGATCGAGAAGAAAATCAAGAGGCAGGTATGGTAAAATGAGATGTAACTGTTACATTCCGTCCGGATGTTCCGTCTCCGGTATTATGAGCGAGTCAGGAAGAAGGCAGGACGGAAATGCGATTATCAAGTCAATTGCACTTATGCATGACCGTGCAAACGGTCTTGGAGGAGGTTTTGCAGCGTACGGGATATATCCAAGGTATTCTGACCTGTATGCTTTCCATCTAATGTTTGACGATGTGGTGGCGAAGGAGCGT
>JAUWCK010000081.1 GCA_030609345.1 Methanosarcinales archaeon
ACAGCTCCGGCGTCGATTGCGTTCTCTAAAATCTCAATTCCTTTCTCGGTGTTGATCTCAACAAACGTCCCTTTCCCTACAAGGTCGCCGATTACGCCCCAGTTTCCGCAGGCGATGTCTGCCATCGTCGGGATGTTTACTGCGCAGTACTGGCAGGACTCACGTCGTCCGTAGCCCGCTTCTTCGAGTTCGTCGATCTTGATTGCGTGTTCTTTTCCGTCCTTTGTCCCAAAGATCAGCTTTCCTTTGTCGATCTCCTCGCCCTCGATCTCCGCAGGGTCGAGTTTGTACATCACATCAAGCATCTCCCGGGTCACTGCCGGGTGCATCGTGCCGCCGCAGTTCAGTCCCACGATGTATGTCGTGTCGATGTCCACCTGTCCCCTCTTCGCCTGCTCGATCGTGCTTCTTGCGTCGCACGGCTTTGCAGGGAGCGCAACCTTCGTTCCGTATTCGAGGTAGCGTGATAGCACGATCGGAACCGAGTGCATCGATCCGGCTGCTGCTTTCACCTCTTCCGGGTCCGATGTCACGATCGGGACCGCCTCGAACTCTCCGAGCTTCTTTAAGACCACAACTGCCTCGACAAGCCCTTTCTCAAGTGCTGCTGCAAGCATTGCGGTTACAAGACCTCCTGATGCGCCGCGGGTTCTGATATCCTCGTCTGTCGCCCATCCGACGTAACAGTCTCCTATCTGCACTCAGATCACCCCCTCAGGCTTGAGCGGACTTGGTCCAACCTTCTTGATCTGCTCTGTGAACTCGGTTACGACCTGTGCATACCGCTCGCCCTCTGATGCCGAGATCCAGTCGAGCTTGAGCCGCTCATCCTCGAGTCCGAGCTCATTCACCATCGCTTTTAAGAATTTGTACTTAATCGTTGCCTTGTAGTTGCCGTTCACGTAGTGACAGTCTCCGATGTGGCATCCTGAGAAGAGAACTCCGTCTGCGCCCTCAAGGAACGCATTTAAGATGAATACCGGATCCATCCTGCCAGAGCACATCACCCGTATCACACGCACCGTTGGCGGCTGCTGGAACCTGCCCATTCCTGCGGAGTCTGCTCCTCCGTATGAACACCAGTTACAGCAAAACATCACAATCTTTGGCTGCCATTCCCCAGTTCCGGTTGTTTCTGTTGCTTCTGCCATTTTTCACTCACCTCCGTACTGGAAGACATTTCTCACCTGTGCAAGCACCTGGTCGTTCTTGAAGTGGCTCTGTTCGAGCGCACCTGTCGGGCACGCGGTAACACAGGTGCCGCAACCCTTGCAGAGAGCCTCGACAACATTGATGTGCCGGTCGCCGTTCGTTCCGACGATCTCGAAGACTCCGTACGGGCACTTGTCCACGCAGACGCCGCAGACCACGCACGCATCCTCGTTGATCCGTGCGGTGATTCCCATGATCGGAGCCGATCCCACCGAGAGAAGTCTCGTCGCACGCCCTGCTGTTGCGCTGCCGTGAGCGGTCGAGTATGCAACATCCCTCGGACCTGCCGCACATCCTGCAACGAAGACGCCGTCTGTCGTCGTGTCAACCGGCGCAAGCTTCGGATGCAGTTCTGTTAAGAAGCCGTCTGCCGATCTCGGGAGCTTGAGGATGCTTCCCATCTCGCTGATGCCCTCGTTTGGAACAAGTCCGGTTCCGAGCACCAGGAGATCCACCTCCACATTTTCGATCTCGCCTTTCAGAGTATCCTCGACCCTGACAATGAGGTTTCCGTTCTCCTTCTCTGTGATCTCGACAGGCTTGCCCCTGATGAACTTGACGCCAAGGTCACGTGCACGGTTGTACGCCTCCTCAAAACCCCTCATGGTCGCGCGTATGTCCATGTAGAAGACAAAGTGGTTCGTTTCAGGTCGCTTCTCCTTTAAGAGCTGCGCGTTCTTGATTGAGAACATGCAGCAAACTCCTCCGGAGCAGTAGATGTTCTCGTTGACATCCCTTGACCCGACACAGTTGATGAATCCGACCGTAATCGGCTCAACCGCATCAGATGGTCGCACCACATGTCCGCCTGTAGGTCCTGCGGCATTTAAGAGTCGTTCAAACTCCATTGTGGTTATCACGTTGTCGTAAAGCCCGTAGCCATAGTTGTTATGTGGCAGCGGATCAAACGCGTTCATTCCGACCGCGACTGTGATCACACCGACCTTGAGCTTCTCGTAGATCGGTTCCTGATCATACCTGATCGCTCCAGCCTCGCAGGTTTTCTCACACGCCTTGCATCCGATGCAGTTCTCCATGTCAAGCACCGCTCGTAGCGGAACCGCCTGCGGGAACGGGATGTAGATCGCCTTTCTGGTCCCGAAGTTCTCGTTAAACTCGCTCGGAACCTCCACAGGACAGACCTCCTGACATGCTGCACAGCCCGTGCAGATATCAGTGTCAAGATAACGCGGCTTGTGCAGCACAGTCACCTCAAAGTTGCCGACGAAACCGTCCACATCCGTAACCTCCGAGTACGCCATAATGTTGATGTTCTTGTTCCGTCCCACCTCGACCATCTTTGGTCCGAGGATGCAGATCGAGCAGTCGTTTGTCGGGAATACCTTGTCAAACCGTGCCATCCTGCCACCGATCGATGGCTCCTTCTCGACAAGGTATACGTTGTAGCCCATGTCGCCAAAGTCGATTGCTGCCTGCATTCCTGCAACGCCTGCGCCGATCACAAGCACGTTCTGGTCAACCGGGACTGACGACTCCTCGAGTGGTTCAAGCAACCGAGAGCGGGCGATGCCCATTCTGACTAAGTCCTTTGCCTTGGCTGTTGCGCCTTCCCGGTCCCACATGTGAATCCATGAGCACTGGTCACGAATGTTTACGAACTCGAACTGGTACGGGTTGACGCCAGCCTCCTTACAGCACGCCTTGAATGTGGGCTCGTGCGTCCGCGGCGTACACGCGGCAACGATCACCCGGTTCAGATTGTGCTCTTTAATACCTCTCTGTATCTCTGCCTGCCCCGAATCTGCGCATGTGAACTTGTTGACCTTCACATACACAACATTCGGAAGGGTCAACGCATAATCAGCAACTGCCTGGGTATCGACGTATCCGCCGATGTTGACGCCGCATTCGCAGACAAAGACACCGATACGTGGTTCTTCGTTTTCCATACGATCTCCTTCTTTATCAATTCTTTACTAATTCTAATCCTTATCCAATGGTCTATTTAAAAAATCGCTATTGATTCCTGTTATCTCTTCCACTGGAAACACCTTTACCGATCGCGTATTCATAGCAAACACGCAAATCATCAGCATCATTCTACTTAAGTGTAACGATGAAACCGGACTGTCAACATATCAGGTGTTAACAGGGTTTCAATCAGAATTCTATCCAGATCCATGGCTTGCTAGAATCAAACAGGGAATTTAACCGGGAGATGAGAGTTCGTAAGAGTTCGTAGAGGCTGGTAAAATTTCTGCACCCCATTCGTTGCGTTCGGGATGCTCGATGGAAAGTGTAAAATGATGTGTTTTTTGAATTAATTTCGCCTACCTCAGTATTACTTCAAGTAGATTTTCTCATACTAATCGCCACTGTGATCATCCAGCTTCATGCTTTTATAGATACTCTTAGCCAGATTCCAGTAATGATCGGTACTTGCTCTGCCTTCACCATAAGCTTCATGCCAGCCGGCAGGGACCGGCATATCCCGGTACAAAGATTTGCGTCTTGCTTCAAGTAGCATCCTTGGAGCGTTCATAAAATCAGCCCCACAGATGACTTTGTTCTCTGTTTCGGATGATAACCGCTTCAGCCATTTGACTCCTGCATAACTTCTCATTAAATGATGATCGAGAATTAACGTACCAACGTCCCGGGATAGTCGTTTAGCATTGCGCCACGCCCGTTCGGTCTGCTTTTTCGAAAGCTTGTTGGGCATATAGAGCGGAGGTCCGTCAGCCAATACGATATCGGGTTCCCAGTCCAGTATTTGAGAGATGGCTTCGTCGTCAAGGAGCTGGATATCAGAGGTGTGCACAAAAACGCGGTCTTCTTCGATCCTTGTCATCATCACCGTCTGCGGATTATTACGTTTGCCCCCATGAGATACCGGTCTGGAAAAGGTCATTACTCCATGCTTTATCCCTCCTGCGGAAGTTAAATCGTTCTTCAGGATAGCAGAAAGAGACTCCACTCTTGTCTCTTCAATCGGATGCAGATGGGACCGGTTCTTAGCCCATATCCTGACATCAGGGTTTAATCCAGTTATTTTTTTAATGTTGAACTGATAAGGATTCGCATCCGCTAACGGAATATGATCTCCATGAAAATGACTGATTACTATGTCAGTTGCTTCTGACCATCGTTGTATGATCTTTTTCTGTATCCGCTCATCCACTGCTACCTGAAAGGGGTGTGGAAGTAGCCCATATCTGTTGTAACCAAGCGCTATACCCGGATCGATCAATATTCTCTGCTTCGCCGTTGTTACAAAACAGCAAAGACCTCTTACACCCAGTGATTCGGTTCCTATGATCTCTATGTTCATGTTATAATTTTTATAAAAATATATAACTTTTAGTCTTATTCATTATCTCTGGATCTCTTATCTCTGGATCTCTTGGACTCATCTATAGTACAATCCCTTTTCATCGTTGATAAAAACATTGCAGTCACGCTGAAAAATCGACGCCAATATTCAAATCGTCCAAAACTTATATGTGACCTGCCACCAACCGGGTATCATGACATCGAAGATGTGGATTTCACAGACGCACGCTTCTTTTTTCACCAAACAATCGCTAAAACCATGCCGGCAATACTGATCGCAGGAACTCACAGCGGAGTTGGCAAAACCACCGTCGCGATGGCGCTGATGGCTGCGTTTGCGCGCAGATATGCGGTTGCGCCGTTTAAGGTCGGACCCGATTACATCGATCCGAGCCACCACACTGCGATATGCGGACGCCCGTCCAGAAATCTGGACACGTTCATGATGGGGGAGGATGGCGTCCGCGAGACGTTTGCTAGAGCGGCAGCAGGTACTGATATCTGCGTGATCGAGGGCGCGATGGGTCTGTATGACGGCATGGGTTCTGACGATGTCGCATCCGCTGCGCATGTTGCAAGGGTGCTCGGTCTGCCTGTGATCCTCGTTGTTGATGTCAAAGGCGTCTCCAGAAGCGCCGCTGCAATCGTCAAGGGGTACTGCGACTTCGATAAACGGATCAACGTCGCTGGCGTGATTCTGAACAAGGTAGGGAGCCCGAGACACGGCGATATGGTCAGAACCGCAATCCGGCAGGAACTCTCGGTTCCTGTGGTCGGAGAGATACCGAAATCATCGCGTATCGAACTTCCGTCGAGGCATCTTGGATTGTACATGGCTCACGAGGGCTATCGCATGGATTACGTGGCAGAACTGGCATCGCTCGCAGAGGATCATCTGGATATGCCTGCGATCTGGGATATCGCACAGCAGACCCGAGATGCAGGGTACGCGGCGGCGGATAGGGGTAGTGGCATTGGTGTTGGTGTCGGTGATGATGATGGCAATGATAATGGTGACGGCGACGACTCTACCCGGCACGATATCACGATCGGGGTTGCTCGTGACCCTGCTTTCTGTTTCTATTACAGAGATCTGACCGATTCATTGAAACGAGATGCAAACCTCGTATTCTGGAGTCCGCTTGCAGACGATCTGCCAGAAGCGGATGGGTTCTATTTCGGGGGCGGGTATCCTGAGTTGTACGCAAGGGAACTGTCAGCACGCAGCAAGACCGGAAAAGAGATCAGGGACGCTGCCGC
>JAUWCK010000180.1 GCA_030609345.1 Methanosarcinales archaeon
TCTGCCTTCATCGACCGATCGATCAGATGCGAGGCAAACGCCATGCATGTCGGTTCCCCACAGTCCCCGCAGTTCGTCTTCGGCAGGTATTCGTAAGCCTGCAGAGGGCTGTTGATCTTCATATCAATATGCCGTCGTCTGCCCACCAAGCCGTGTACGATCGATCTTGATGCCTGTCGGAGTCGTGATCACCATATCCTCGCCGAGTCCTGCGATATCTCCGTGCACATCACTTACCACATCCCGCAGGTCACGAAGCGCGCGTTCGAGTATCATCTTGTCCCGCTTTATCAGCGAGATATCGACAATCACGATATTTCCGTCGTATATCTCCTTTCTTAGATCGGGAATTCCATCGAGATTGCTCAGTTCCGCAACACGTATATACGTCTCTGCCGGTGCATCTTCTATGACCTCCTCGTAGTCATCGAGACTGATATTGTGATACTTATCAGGGTCTACAGATTTTTTCGGCATCGGCGGACCAAGTATCCTTTCTATAATATTTCTATTGGTCATGAAATCACCTGTGTAATTATGTTAATCTATAACATCCTTCTATATTAACCTATTTGGTTTACAGGGCTGGTGCCACCACCCATAACCGATTACAGTTCCCACCCAGCCGGCTGCTTCTGCTCGGGGAAGCGCTATAAGTGTCGTCGCCAGTATCTGCCACACCGGTTGGCGCGGCGGTCGGAGTGTTGTTTGCTACTGGAGTCTCTACCGGTGGTGACTCGGTTTTCCCGGCTATATGGTCACAAATGTTTTGACTTTATATACGCCCCCCAACTCCTGATAAATTATTCAACAAAAACTTTTAATAGTATCAATAAGTAGCGTAGGGCATGGACTCTACCGATACTAAATCCCTGCTCGAGACTGCGATCCGGTTTCACGGACACCAGTGTCCCGGACTTGCGATGGGGCTACGGGTCTCCATGGTTGCGTTGAGAGAACTGGGAAAGCCTGCTAAGGACGAGGAATTGGTTGCAATCGTCGAGAACAATTCATGCGGCGTGGATGCCATCCAGGTGCTGACTGGCTGTACGTTTGGCAAAGGAAATCTGATCTTCAAGGATTTTGGTAAATACGTTTACACATTCATGAACCGTGAAAATCAGAGGGCACTCAGGATCTCCATCAAGAAAGAGGCGGTCGTACCAGACAAACATCATCTGGACCTCCTCGCCAAAGTCAAGGAGAGAACAGCAACTCTTGCTGAAATGGATGAGTTCAAGCGGTTACACATCGAAAAAAGTAATGCGCTACTGGATCTCCCTGAAGATGAGCTTCTGACCATAGAAGAGATCGCCCCGGAACCGCTACCGATGGCACATATCCACGAATCGATATGCTGCGATAGATGTGGCGAACCTGTGATGGAGACGCGGATCCGGCTTCTGGGCGGCGTGCCACACTGCATCCCGTGTTTTGAGGCGCTGATGGGATGAAACGGATACTTATTGCATCAGTGATAGCGTCCAGGCAAAGGTTCTGAGACTCCTCCTCGATCTGCAGAACGAGCGCGGCAGCTCCATGCTCTTTGTGACGCACGACATCGGGGTTGCACGCAAGGTGAGCGACCGGATCGCGGTGCTGCATAGTGGCAAGATCGTGGAGAACGCGCCAGCGCACCGTGTCATCGCAAGTCCTGAGCACCAGTACACGAAACAGTTGATCGGGGTCGCGAAAGGCGGGGGTTGATTTTTGTTTTAGTTCCACCCGGGCAGGCAAATGTATCATAGCTGCCGTCTCCGACTCAGGTCCATTGATGGCGCGGGCAAAGTATGAAGGTCAAAAAGTGGAATTTAAACCATTGTGGTGTAAAGGTAAATTATTTAGGAAATAATGATAGAGAGGTGAATCATGCCTGTATCAAAAAGGCTCTCACAATTACTCGATAATATGGCACCTCCGAAACGTGCGGAAGTCGAGACCTTCGCGGTTTTTGTCGTAGCGCGGCGGAGTTTGCGGAATCTCTCGGTTCTGACTGACGAGATATCCACTCAAGAACTTATGCGGCTCGTCATGGAATCCGGGAGTTTCGACTGGCTGGATGCCAGTTGCGAGGATGTTTATTCCAGTGAGGATGGTGAGGCAGTCAAATGGCTCAGCGAATCGTAAGGCGAGGTAGAAGTGTAGATGAAAAGAGCTGAACAACAAGAGGGATGGACATGATAGATAATAATGTGGACACTGCCTTTTTCCATTCATGGTTTCGAAATTACGTAAAAGGTTTTTACTCGGAAGATCCAAAAATCCAGGAGAATATCAGACTTAAAGAAGAACACACGTTACGTGTTTGTAAGGAGATCCTTCAGTTAGGCAAAGCGCTCCATCTCGATAGAAATGCACTTTGTCTGGCTGATACCATCGCATTATTTCACGACATAGGCCGCTTTGAACAATTCAAGACTTATGGCACTTTTGATGACAGGGTATCGGAAAACCACGCAACTCTTGGGCTGAAGGTTTTAGAAGAAACAAACGTATTAAGCCGGCTCACAAAAACACAACGATCCATCGCTTATAAAGCCATAGGATATCACAATGTACGTAAACTTCCCGACCCCGCTGATGAAAACCCCGATTGTTTACTGTATTCAAAATTATTACGGGATGCGGATAAATTGGATATATGGCTGGTTGTGACAACTTATTATGGAAAACGTCATAAGCATCGCAACCCTGCATTGGAGCTTGAACTTCCTGATACACCCGAATATTCACTTTGCTTCGTTGAAGATATCCTTAACAACCGGGTTTCAAATTCTCATGAGTTGAAAACATTTAATGATATGAAACTCCTGCAACTTGGTTGGATATTTGACATTAATTTTACTCAGACATTCCTTCAGATTCAACAAAGGCGGATTATTGAGAAGATCATTGCTGACCTGCCTGATACTGAAGATATACGAAAAATTCAAAACCATTTAAAAGAATATCTGAAAAAAATAGTAATTCCTGATCCCCGATACAAAAAGCAAACAATGCACAAACGGCAGAAGAAACACCACAATGCGAGAATGGAGATAACATGACCACAACCTGCTCTGCACCCGGAAAAATATATCTCTTCGGCGAACACGCGGTAGTCTACGGAAAACGAGCGATCGCATCCGCAATCAACCTCCGCACCACCGCAACAGTCGCAGAATCTGACCAGACGACGATCTCGTCCCTTCTCGGCACGACAGGTATCGATTACATGGTGCATCCCTACATCTCGCGGTGCATTGAATCGCTCGCGGTCCCTTCGGTCTCGGTTCGGATCGATTCAGAGATTCCGGTCGGCTCAGGACTCGGATCGTCGGCTGCTGCGGTGATCGCAACGCTTGGCGCGCTCAATGCCGAGTTCCGGCTCATGATGGACAGCGCCATGCTTGCAGAGGTGGGGCACCGGATCGAGCGGGATGTCCAGGGC
>JAUWCK010000072.1 GCA_030609345.1 Methanosarcinales archaeon
GTGCTGTACTCATATCTGGACTTTGACAAGTATACACGGAAATATACGGTGTCGAAGGCGAGCCGCAAGACAGCGAAGATTGAGATCAGAGTTAAGCCGTCGCTGTATGCAGACGAAGTGCGGCGCGGGCTGGTTGAGTACCTTGCAGTATTCAATGAGGTCATCGAGGTCGGCGAGGTGGAACAATGAAACCAGACCCGATAACGCGGTATATCAAAGTCAAAGACTTGGTGATGCACTTCAAGGTGAGCACGCTCGCGCTGGCAGAGGCGGATGAATATGGGTGGATGAGAGCAGGCGAGGGCGCTCTCATCTGCGAACACGGAGAGCAGATATACCCAGTACTGCTCAAAAACGAGAATGGCGCAACAGAGATCGCTTGCGGCTGCCCGGCATGGCAATTTGCGAAAGGGAATGATGGATGCAAGCATGTATCAGCATTTCTGAAACGGAAAGAGCCGGTACAGAAGCCGATCTCGGATGAGGTAGCGCGGGACTTGATGAAAGCGGGGTGGACAGGCGGCAAAGGCAACCTACAGCCACCAGCCGCAGAGATAGAGACGACATCAGAACCGGAACTTGGAGAGAAGATATACACGCGGTCGTGCCCGCACTGCGACGAGAAGATTGGGGGCACAGACTTGGACGCGGTGAAGCGGATGCACAGCGCGCATATCGCAGAATGCGAGCAGAACCCGGCAAATAAGAAGGCATCACCGGCAACCGGTAACAAAACGAAACCGGTTGCAACAGCGAAAGCAGATAGTTCCAAACCGGAACGAACTGGTGCAAAAAGCGCAACAGTTGAAATAGCACAAGAGGAGAGAACCATGACAACAGAACCAGAACAGAAGAAGACGTACACGCACCCGGACGGGACAGAATTCGAGACGGCAGAGGCATTTATGAGTTACGCGGACGATCAGAAGGCAGCGGAGAGGACGGCGGAGACCAAAGCACTCATTACGCCAACACAGCCAGATCGTGCGACACAGGTCGTGCCTGCATGGTCTGATGAGCAGATAGACGTCATGCGAAAGACTGTTGCGGAGCGGGCAACACCTGCGGAGTTCGCTTACTTTTTGAATGTCGCCGCTGCAACCGGTCTTAACCCATTTTTGAAGGAGATATACTTCATGAAGACCGATAAGGGGCAAACGTCCATTATCACGGGCAGGGACGGGTACTTGACTATCGCAAAGCGGGATCCTCGATTTAGGGGGATTCAGTCAATGGAGGTCTGCAAGTCTGATGAATTCGAGATGGGCTTTGCGGATGGGCGGATGGACGTGACAAAGCACCAGATCACGGACTTCAAGGATCGCGGAGAGATAATTGGAGCGTGGTGCCGGGGACAGATGGAAGGACAAGACCCCGTAACGATATTCGTGTCGTGGGCGGAATACAATAAAGGCGGCAATATCTGGAAGATGTACGGGTCGGCGATGATCAGGAAAGTCGCTGAGGCGATGGTATTGAAGCGCATTGCAGGGATTAGCGGACTGGTGACAGAAGCGGAAATATCGGGCTCGCGGACGCTGGTTCTGGATGCTGAAATGGTGTAGGGGGCTGCCCTGCACTTCTTTTTTTGGAGGAGAGCGATGATCACGCTGACAAAAACGCAGTATGCGTATGCTGTTGCGCTCGATGAGAATACGATGACCACAGGCGCTTTGGCGGATCGTTTTGGAGTTACGTGTGGGGCGGTGGGGCAACAGATACATAGATTGCGTGCCAAAGGGGTGGTTGCGTCCGGGAGGAGGGAGGGCGGTAGTCGGCATCACCAGCACTGGTTGTTAATGCCGCTTTCGGAATTGGAGTGCAACGCATTAGAGGTAGTAGGGGGCGCGTGCAGACACATATCCGTCGCTGAATTGGAGTATGCGGCGGGACTTCGTGGAGGCGGGTGGACGGGGCGGGAACTGGCAGACAAGTTTCGGGAGCGATACCCGGATCGGAGATGCATGAAGGGGATTATCTTCAAGGCTCGGCGGCTTAGGTATTGCAGGTGACGGGATAGGTTTTTATAGTCCAGCGACAGACATGGACGTGTATGCTTCCGGTTTGTCATTCCGGTTGTTTGCACGTCCTTTGGCGGTGGCAGCTTCGTACCCTGCCACTGTTTTTACTCTTTTTTTGAATATGGCGCGGCGTAATGTTTATATATGGTTAGCGCATAAGATAACTTGATCAACCAGCCCCTAAAGCTGAAGAGGGTACGTCGTCCTTCATGGCGGCGTTTCCTTTGCCATTTATATGTATATGGTGCTCAGCTAACAAGGCAGGACGGCAGAACCAATGTTAAATAAAACAACAGATAGCGAGAGCTATCACACGATACTAACAGCAGCACACGCATACACCGAGCGCGGGTGGGTGGTCCACCAGCTCTCGTCGCCAAATTCGCCGGGCAAAAGTCCCGGCAAACGACCGCTTGACACGGGATGGCAACGCGCCACAGAACCACCAACCGAAGACAAACTCAACCAGTGGTTTGGAAGGGGCAACCCGAAGGAGCATAATATTGGGCTGGTATGTGGAGAGGCATCAGGGGTCACTGTGATCGATTTAGACCGACAGATATATGCGGGCATGTTCAATGGTGTGACGACACTGAGGTCATCCCGGACACCCGGCAGAAGCCATGTATATTTCCAATATAACCCCCGTCTGGCGGCGAGTAAGCATCATAATTTAGGGATAGAGGTGTTATCAAATGGCAATAATGCAGTCATGCCGCCGAGCATACACGAGTCCGGAGGGGTGTATAAATGGAATGACGTGACCGCGCCAATCGCAGAGATGCCAAAAGAACTTGAGACCCAACTTCTTAACCTGTTTATGCGGGAGGGAGAGCTTAACGCCCTGGTGCGGAAGTGCAGACCGTGTTTCAGCCGACTGTTCAAAAAAGAAGTTCGCGAGGTGACAGACTTTCACGGGGCGGGCGGACGAGAGCTCATGGTGGCATGGGGGGCGGAATTGAAGGCAGCCGGCGCGACACTTGCAGATGGGGAGATGTGGGCGAAGATCATATACGGCGATAAGTTTGACCGCGGGCAGACGCTCACAGAATGGAGGAATATAGACAAGAAGAAGACGTGGAGGTGTGAGACTATAGCAGGCAAGCTCAGCAGTATAATTGAATGCGACTGCTCGCGGTGCAAGTGGCGCAACACGCCACCGACTACCCCAGCACCGGCTCCGACTACCCCAGCTACCCCCGCAGCGGCGAGTGGCAAAAGTGGCAAATACGAAGTTCTGAATTATAAGACCTTCAGGAAACTTATGACCCGCCACCCGGAGACCGCGTCACGCGCTATAGATATGCCAGGAGATGGTGTCGTTTATGAGTTATCTGGAGCGGCATTTATCGGCGACGCTCTGGAGCTGGACGTGATTATACCGTACCGCGGGGATGATATGCTGCCCCGTCGGGTGATAAGTCCTGAACTGCTGCTCGGATATATTGAGAAAGTTGAAACGCATGAGGCAGGCGATGACACCACGTACAGCCTGTATATCCGTCGAAAGGTTCTCCGGTTCTCGATTAGCGAGATATCAGACTTGGCTGCATGGAGAAAAAAACTGGTGCAGTGCGGTCTGATTGTAGGGTTCACGACACGCTCGAACGAAATGCGCGAGCGGTGGGAAGAGGCACTTGTCAGGGTTGTGAAACAATCCGAGATAGTGTGGGAGGCGCATCTGTCAGAAGACGATATGGCAGCGGATTTGATCATGGATCGGCTTATGCATTTGCCAGTCGTTTTAGCGAATGCTGATTTTGTAGATGACCGCGCCGTTCTAGATCGAGATGATATGTATTGGATTTCGACGACGACTGTTGATGACATCGTCGGGCAAATGAATGATCGGCGCCGCCTGTCCGAAGTGCAGCGACTACTAAGCAAATATCTTGTCAAAAGTAGTTCACAGAGGACGTTTGATGGTAGGCGGTTCTCGATCTGGTTCTTTAAGAGGTGGGCAGAATGAGAGTGTTTTTTACCAGCTACTATAGGGAGGTTGAACGTAGTAGCCGAAATGGGGTAGCTGGGGTAGCTAACAGTAGCAGTAGAGGTAGTGTGGGGTAGCTGGGGGGGTAGCTGTCAGCTACCCCCCCTATAGTTATGACCTACCCCCCTCCAACCAGTCCAGCCTCGCATATATAGAAAACAAGAACCGAAGACACACCAAAATGTTTATAACCAACCACAACAGACAAAGACAACAATGACGACAAAACACATATCCATCAGACCGGATCAAACCGAATGGCTCAACAATAACGACAAGAGCCTGTCAAAATACGTGCAGCGAAAGATCGATGAAGACATGGGACGTAAAAGCAATGACAATCAGGAATAAGATATATGGAGGTGCCGGGTGCGGCAAGACATATCACCTGCTATCAGAACTCGAAGGACTACTCGGAGCGGGTGCAGACATCAATGCCGTCTCAATGCTGACACTCACGAGAGCAGCAAGAAAAGAGTTTGTGCAGCGAGCATACAAACTCACAGGCAAAGCAGAAAAGAACCTCCAGTGGTTCGGCACGATGCATCAAATAGCGTGGAGAATGCTAAAACTGTCCTATAAGCAACACGCGGTGGATAGAAAAGCAATCGCCAACTTTGCTGACGAATATGAGCCACAACCAACAGGCAGGCTGCCAGCACTCACGAAGATCGATCAAGTGAGACGGAACTGTATGCATGAGAACAGTCCAGACGGGCTTATCAGAACGCACCGTGCGACTGGCATCAACTTCCAGTATCGAGACCGGATGACTCACAAGTACAAAGACCTCCCCATCTCTCAAATCGTATCCTTCAGCAAACAGTGGCACGCGTTCATGGATCATGAAGACCGTTTTGACTTCACGAAGATAATCGAGATTGCAGTGAGAGAGGTTGCACAAGGCGATACACAGGCGATATTCGAGTATATGTTCGTTGATGAGTTCCAAGACTTCTCGCCCCTCCAGCACGCTCTATATCAAGCCTTAGCAAAAGACATGAACGAGGTCTGGTTTTGTGGTGACGACTGGCAGGTAATTTACCGCTTCGCGGGCGCATCACCAGACCATCTCATCAATGAGACTGTATCACCCGGCAGAGAAGTTATCCTGCCACGAACGTACAGGTACGGGCGTGCCGGGCTCGAGAACTCACTACGATATATCCGGAAGCTCGCTGTACTCAAGGAGCGAGACATCCACGCAGCAGACCACAAAACAAATGTGCAATATTTGCACGGTGCAAAGTGGCAAGACCATATCCATACCGACAACACAACGTCCGCGTACCTCACGCGCACCAACAGCCAAGCCAAAGAGATCGCTGCTATCCTAAAAGCGAAGGGGCTAATATACCGCGTATTAGGGCAGTCATATTCAAAATCAGCCCACCTGCTACAGGTATATAACTCACTCGCCACTCTCGAACGTGGAGACGTGTTAGTGGATGATGACATCCGCACACTCATTTCCGCACTGCCAGCAACCACCATGATCGATGCACAACAGACCACGATAGACGGGCAACACAGCAAACACAAAATACAACTCCTCAAGCCCGGCACGAAGGCGAGAGTAGCGTCCCCGGATTACCTTGAATCTCTCAACAAACAATTCTACACAGCAGCCGAGTTTGCAATGTCATTTCTCTCGAACATGACATGGCGAGACGTGATGCTGATAGACCACGTCAAAGGTATGCCAGAGTTTATCGCAGAAAAAGGACTCAAGTACCCCACCCCTCACGACGTGAGAATTAATCACGTTGTGGGCACGATACACAAATTCAAGGGCAACGAAGCCGACAATGTATTCCTGTTCAAGCAACTCCCGTACCCGATATCCGACAATGTTCTGTACGGTAATGCTGCAACACGGGACGCAGAGCGGAGAACATTCTACGTCGGCGCAACTCGAATGAGGCACAACCTGTACGAAGTGAATGCGTTCTTCAGAGACTATCGCGGTAATCTCCTGCCGAGTATAGACGAGATTTTATAGTTATTATGA
>JAUWCK010000008.1 GCA_030609345.1 Methanosarcinales archaeon
CGGATCATGCGGTCGATGATGGATGGCATCATCCAGTTCAGAACCACATACACAGGTGATAAGATAAACCGGTTCATCAGCATCCCGAAACTGAAAGGCGTCCTGCCGATGAGAAAGATGGTGCCGTTTTACATAACCGCTGAAGGCATATCCATCGATACGAGGGAGCGGGTTGGGTGACATCAGCCCTACAAGTCGACAGAATTTAAGAAGCCAATCCCCTTCAAATCGGCATCAAAGGTTGCAATTCTTGTTATCTCCCATGCTTTGCATGTAGCTGCAATTATCGCATCATTTGGGAGGAGATTGAACTTTCTCATTATTTCAATCATTTCTGAATACCTGACATTTGGCAAAACCGTGCAATCAAGTATTTCGATCAATTTCAGAAAAACAGCTGCTTCATTGAAGGATTCATCGAACTTATCCGGATCTTTAAGAAATTTAATGGCATCATAATGTCTTAAATCATATTTGTTTTCCACATATTGTTTCATTAATATATAGAGTACCTCATTTACGACAATGTCGCTCGTGACCATACCCTGCGAACTTCTCAAAAACTCGAATGCTCTGCGATCGCCCTCCAAAAAATGCTTCAAAAAGACCGACGAATCAACGAAGATCATACATATCGTACCTCGCCCGCTTGTCGTACTTGCCTTTGAACATTCCGGATGTCGCCGTGAGAATGTCCACCACCTTTCTTATGTGCACTCTCATGATCGCTCCTTCTATTGGCTCGACTTTTTCGATCGGCTTGAATACGCCATTTTCATAAATAACATCTATTACTTCTGCTTCCGTCATCGTGATGCTATTTTGTTCCCTATCCTTATTTATCTTCCCCACATCTCAATCCTCTCCAGACAGCACCTGAACGGTCACCCGCCCCACAGCATCACCAGCCACCGCCTCGACGACGTAGACGCCCCCGTCCATGCCCGGCACCGCCGTCACCGTGACGAGACCGTCCAGTCCGGTCTCCACAATCCCCGGATTCACGCTGCCATCAGGCGATATACTGACCCTGACATAGACATCGGGCGCGGGATTTCCCTCGAGATCAGTGACATTGAAGACGATCGGGTCACTGAGCGGAAGTCCTCCGAACCCTTCCTGCCCACCTCCTGATACCAGTTCGATCCTCATCTCTGCTGCTCCAGGGCTTGGGAGTATCAGCGTGGTACATGCGATATAGCAAGCAATAATCAGGATTGCGGAATGCTTGAGTCCGTGCTTCATCTCGCCTTCCGTGATCTGACCGATGATGATTCCGCCAAAAAGCGCGTTTAACATGATCATGTGAAAGAAACCACGCTCAAAGTCAATCTCGGCTACTCCTGAATTCCCGAAGAGAAGTTCCATCCCCATCCCCTGAATCATCGGAAGAAGCGAGGTCGAGAGGATGTATGTCAGCATAACGATAATTCCCTGTGCAAGATAAAATATAACGACGTATTGTTTAAGGTTCCCTTCCTTCTCCCGCTCTATCCCGATCACAGCCCGCATATCCTCTGACGTCCTGAGTATGAGGTCTGCGACCGCGCCGCCTGTGTATGCTGCCTGCACCACGAGGGCGGTGTACCTTGTGACTAGGTTGCTTTTGAGCGCTTCCGCCATGTCATTCATCGCATCCGAAAACGAGTGTCCAAGAACCATAGCGGATGCAGCACCTCTCACGTTGTTGGTGATCGCCCCGAGATCAGTTGTCGATAGGTCGATAACACCCCTTATCGGGTCTATGCCGCCCCGCATCAGTTCGGATAGTTTGAAGAGAAACTCGCTGTATGCGACCTCGCGTCTCTTGAGGAGTCTCTTCTGGAGGTATGTATCGATCGAATACGGTATGATCGCAATCAGGAACGCGAATACGAGTATATGATCCAGATCGTTCTTTGGTTTTGTCCCGGGAGTCGTCTCCTCCGCTTCCATGCTTCCACCGTCTTCGACCTCTCCGACCTCCGCCACAAGTGCCTGATATGCTGCAAGCCTGGCATCATCTTCGCCACTACCCGCGCCCGCGCTTGATTCTTCCTGAATGGTAAAGGTATGCCCGGCGATCGCCGCCGCGATGACGAGTATGGTTGCAGCGAGCACAGGAATCGCCACCGTTGCATACTCCCGCTTTATGTCGTATTTCAGTTTTATGATCTGCGAATACCTGTTGATGCGCATCCGTAACGCAACTGATCTCCTGCTCATACCGGACTCCCCGAATACTTCATAGAGAGCATGGCAAGGAAGATGATGTTTACAAACGGCAGCACAAAGTAGACGAATACGTTGAAGAGATCCCGCGGCTCAAAGATTCCCATATCTATGCCGAGCGCGCCGCAGACCACGATACTGAGGACTGCAAGCACAACGCTCATCACAACGCCGCCGAGATACCCCTCGCCGTAAACAGCAAGCGAATCCACAAACTCCTTCTGGACCAGTCTCTGCATCGTCATCAGGTCCCTCGATTTAATCTCAAGATAATCCCTAAACCCGCTCCCTGAGTGTATGATATTTGCAAGATCGATGCAGATGACCCGGAACGTCTCAGATGGCGTATTCTGTATCAGGTCGCTCATGGCTGTTACCGCATCCTCGCCAAGGATATCGACCCGGTATATGACCTTCCCAAACTCCTTTGATATGTGACCGTACTCCTCGATGCTGATTCTCCTGACCACATCAATCGGCGACGTGCCCGCGCTTGCAAGCACCGACATGTACCCGAGCATGTATGGAAGCTCCTGCTCGATGTTCATCTTCTTGGCAGATATCTTGTTGTACAGCACGAACGGGAATCCGCCGAGCGTGAGCCCGAAAGCGAGTATGGAGAGGACTGTGACATAGACCATATCACCCCGAAATAGGATGGTAGATGAAACGAACATCACAGCTCCTGCAATGAGAGCGGTAATACCTGCAAGCGAGACGAACATCCCGGGCGTCATCTCGGTATCAGACTGGTACAGCATCTTTGCCACATCATCCCGCGACGTTTCATCGATGTACCGCCCGAAATGGTAACAGAACACCTTGTACCGTTCTGCGAACTTCACGCCATCTTCTCCATCATCGCATCCTTATCCCTTGAATACGTTCTTATAGCATTTACAACGCGTTCATAGTCGGTAATGTCATTATTTGCAAGGTAATCCAGCAGTTCTGCCCGGTCATTCAATTCATTTATGAGATCTCCCTCCGGTACCCCGAATTCCTCTCTTATCCCTGTAAATAGGGCGTAACTTCCGGAGTGGGTGAATGTGTCAGAGACCGGCTCCCATTTGTAGACCGGGTTTGTGATCAGGTCCCCGCGGTCAGGGTCGATCTCGATGATCTCAACGATGCCCGACGCCCGCCTGATGTAATGCTCGCCCTTCTTCACCATCGAATTGAAGATGATGTTGTCCACACTCGAAAAGAGACTTCTCGGAACGTTCATCGGGTTTGATTCGACCCTTGAGAGGAGTTCTTTCATCGATCCCGCATGGATCGTGCCGAGACACGGATGCCCGACCGAGATCGCCTGGAAGAGCGTGAAGGCTTCGCTTCCCCGCACCTCGCCGACCACGATGTACTCAGGGCGCTGCCTGAGTGCTGCCGTGAGCAGGTCATAGAGTTCGATGTCGCCTGCTGCCCCGCCTTTGCCGGATCCGTTCCCTGACGCTTTTGAGAGGGCTGCTTCGCCTCCGAATCCGGATCTTGTGATCGATTGTGTCCAGTTCGGATGCAGCAGGTTTAACTCTGCGGTATCCTCGATCGAGACGATCTTGTGTTCCGGGCGTATGAATGCGCAGAGCGCGTTTAAGGTCGTGGTCTTCCCGGATGCGGTTCCGCCGGCTGCCAGCACCGAGCGTTTGTATTCAAGGATGATCCAGAGGTATGCAAGCTGTTTCGAATCAAAGGTTCCGTACTTGATCAGATCGACCGGGGATACCGGATTTGACCTGAACCGCCTGATCGTGAAGGTTGAGCCTTTTTTTGTGACCTCCCGCCCGAGTGTGATGTTTATGCGGCTCCCGTCTGCAAGCGTTGCATCCCGTATCGGCTGGAGCACAGAGATATGCCTGCCAGCAGTTTGCGCGATCTTCATCACGAAGTTGTTCAGTTCCACCTCCTCGAAGGTGACCTCGGTACGTATCGAGCCGTATATCCGGTGGTTGACGTAGATCTGGGAATTCGGTCCGTTGCAGGTGATATCCTCGATATACGGGTCTTTCATCAGGACGTCGATCTTCCCGTACCCGATGTACTTCTTCAGGAGATGGTAGAACATCTTCTCCTTCTGGAAGTAATCCAGATTCAGGAGGTATATGCTGATGATCATCGAAAACCGGTCTTTTAAATATTCTTCTCTGTCTTTATCTCCGATTATCACGATTTCGGAGTGGATCATCTTCTCAAACGCGTTTTCGATGATATTTAAGTACCTCAACTCACCCTCGCTCAGCAGAGGTTCAACTGTATGATAGACAAGCTCTTCGCCCTCGAAACGGACATTCACGTACTGAAACGGTGGATCTACCGCGTAAGTGACATCGACCTCCGAGAGCGGAACCCCGATAACCGGAGCCGACACCTCACCCAGTTCGAAGCCAAGAGTCCTTACGGATTTGCTTTTTGGCGTTAGATACCGCTTGATTCGCTTCCGTATGTCATCTGTCCCGATCCTGTCGATCTCCGCGAACGATGGTATCCGTTTAAGCGATCGTTTAAATCTACCTGGCGGCTTTGAATGTTTCGCAGGTTTCACAGGTTCCGCAGGATCGTCTCCCGCTTGATCGGCAGGGACCCGGCTCTTCCGCCTCAGACTGAACCTGGATCTCTTCTTTTTCGCGGCAGTTTCGGGTGCTGCTTGCTCCCCGGATGGGGCAGGTTCCGCCAGTTCCATGATGGTCTCGTGAGCGGGCGTTTCATCTTGCGGTTCTGCAGGTTCAGGGGGTACGCGTTTTCTGCGCAGTATTTTTGTAAGCTTGAATTTAACCAATCCGACTCCTCCATAGCATTATTCGCTGGAACATCTGTTGTAATCTCCCTGGTGGCTTTGCAGAACCGTTTCCGGTCCGACCGAATGCTTCCATGAATGCCTGTTCAAATTTCTCGCGGGATTTTGCAGGATCGTCTCCTGCTTGATTGAGGGGATTTTTGATTATCTTCTGGAATGGGGTTTGGAATCTTCTTTGCCATAACCCAACCATCGGAAGGGATTCGGAAAACCAATGGTCGAGAGATGCCGCCCCTCTCCGCTTCAGTCCGAACCCGAATTTAACCAATCCGACTCCTCCATAGCAGCAGTCGCGTTGCCGCATTGATCAGCATCACGATCACGATCAGGACAAAGGCGGCTGCGAACCCGTTCGATGCAGGGATGAGATGTGGGAACTCAAATGACCGGTACACCGTGATCGGAAGCGCTGCGGCAAGATCCTGGAACGGATAAAACTTAAGTCCAAATAAGAACCCTTCACGCGGGAGCACCTTGAATTCAGGCAGGAACTGGGTGTAGCCTGCGGTCAGGATCACCACAGCAGACTCCTCTGCCGCCCGCCCGATCCCGAGAACCATGCCTGTGAGTATTCCTGTGAGCGCGAAAGGTATCGTTATGCGGCGCACCGTGTCCCATTTCGATGCGCCGAGCGCGTAGCTTGCCTCCTCAAGTTCTGTCGGGACGGTATCTATCGCACCCTCCGCCGCACGCTCAATCACCGGCAGTATCAGGATTGTGAGCGCTATCGTTCCTGCGATGAGCGAGAACCCGCCTGTTATGAACTTCATGTAGTAGACAAGGAATAAAAGCCCGAAGATGCCGAGAACAATAGAGGGCGTGCCTGCAAGCACATCGAGCATGAATCCGAATGTACGCACAAGGGTTCCGGGTTTTGCATACCTCTTGAGATATATCGCAGTCCCGACCGCAAGCGGTGTTGCGAGCGCGGTTGAGAGGAGTGAGAGCAGGAGTGTTCCCGCGATTGCGTTTGCGATCCCGCCGCCAAGACCAGGGACTTTGGATTCCGGAGTGATTATGAAGTAGAGGCTGAGACTGGGGAGCGCTTCGAGCGTGATCCGTCCGAGGATTCCGATTAGTGCGAGGAGGGTGATTGCTGCTGCGATGTACGAGATCGCTTTGAAGGTGTGTCCTTCGAGTGTTCGTTTGTTCATGATCTGTGTTGCAGTGTGTAAAAACCGCCGTATTTAACCGCAGAGTGCGCAGAGGTGCGCAGAGGTTGTTTAACCGATCCTCCGCGTCCCTCCGCGGTTTTATTCCTTGTTGATGCTCTGTACAAAACACTCGCTGCGAGGCGGGCGTCACAGTTGTTCATAAGTTTCCCCCGATCTTCCTTGCAGCAGCCACAAAGATGATTTCCATCGCAAAGAGAACCGCAGCGATCCCGAAGAGCGCGCTCCTTGGCTCATCCATCGCACAGTAATAGCCAATGTCGTTTAAGATCTTTGAGGTCATCGCATACCCGGTATCCAGAACCGATGACGGGATATGCTGGGAATTTCCGAGTAGCATCACAATTGCCATCGTCTCGCCCATCGCACGCATCATCCCGAGAATCGTTGCTGCAAGGATTCCGCCTGATGCTGTCGGCAGCACAACCTTCCGTATCGTCTCCCAGTGGGTTGCTCCGAGCGCAAACGATGCTTCCTCATACTCAAACGGTACCGCACGCATCGCATCCTCTGATAGCGCGATTATCGTTGGGAGGATCATCACCGCAAGGATTGTTGACGCTAAGAGGACGCCTGATCCGCTGTTCGGGGAGGGGTCACTGAAGAACGGGATGAACAATCCAAGCGTACCGCTTAAGAACGGGTCGATGTGATCCTGGAATATATTTTCGAGAACGAAAAGCCCGAAGATGCCGTAGACGACAGATGGGATTCCGACAAGGAGTTCGACCATCGGGCGCATGATTCGCGCCACGGGGGCAGGCGCAAACTCGGAGAGGAATATCGCTGTAAAGACGCTCACCGGAACTGCAAGCAGGAGGGTTACACCGGTCATCGCAAGCGTTCCGATGATAAAAATCCTGATGCCGTAGACCTGATCGGTATAACTCCATTTTGTTCCTGTGATAAAGCCAATGCCTTGGCTTTCAAAGACAGGGAGCGCGGTATGAAAGATGAATGCGATAAAAAATATGGTGATTGCTGCTGTTGCGAGAACACAGGTTAGAAGGAGCAGATGCGGTAACTTTGACCGGAGTTCGTTTAGGTTCATCTTTAAAAAATAATGGGTGATTTGTGCCATGATCAGGCACAAATCAGGGGGGGTCTCACACAATCTCGGTGTATGCGAAGTATCCACACGTTCCGAAGTGGTCTGTTGCACCAGGGGACTGTGCGTAGGTGATGAACGCCTTCACCATCGGGTTTGGCTCGCCGTTTGTCATGTAGTTCAGCGGGCGGGTCAGACCGGGTATGTCATTCACTTTGCCAGTTGGGTATTTGTCGTCGTTGTTTTCCTTGATTGCCGCCTTGAGGTTCTTCTTGGTTATGTCTCCGGCAAGGTAGGTGGTTCCTGAACGATTCGTATCAACGATACCGAGTATCTGAACACCATCCTCACCATCTGCAAATCCAAAGTCAACGAAGCCCATTGAAGCTGCGTCACCCTTCACCGCCGCAAGCACACCGGCATTGCCTATTGCGCCACCTATGTCTGCATGGAAGGTGTCGTTGTCAAGCCAGTCCGCGAAGGTGTCCTCAGTGCCTGATGCGTCAGATCGCTGGTATGCCTTGGTTATAGGGGTAGCTGTGGCCAAGGTTGCTCCTGTGAAGTCGTTGTTCGTGTATGCAGCTATTACATGCTCTCTGTCGACCTCACCCCCCGTCACAGCACTGTTCGCGATCAAAACGACCGCACTGCCGCCGACCGGGTAGACCACCATGTCCGGGTAGTCGCTTTCTTCCCCAGACTTCATGTCTCTGGATGCCGCGCCGATGTCAACGATGCCCAGTCCGGCTGATGACACGCCTGCGCCTGATCCGCCGCCCTGCACTGTGATCTTGACGCCCGCATGGTCATCCATGTACGCTTCTGCGAGTAACTCTGATACCGGCTGCACGGTTGTGCTGCCTGCGACCAGAATTTCGGTCGAGGATGCTGATGTAAGATCCTCGGTGTTCGATTGATCGGATACATCCGATGAGAACGTTCCCATGATCGTTCCCACAGCCGCAGCACCTGTAATTGCCACGACGACGAGGACGAGCGTTGCCACGATCGGCGACACCGCACGAGTGTCCTCCCACATTCCTTTAAACAGGTCCTTAATCCTTGTTCCTATGTTCATATTCTGTTTCCTCCTTTGTGTTGGTTTTTCTGCTCTTGTGACAGAGTGAGCACTCACTCTATCATATTAGAGCGACTCTTTTCCGGATCAGACCCCCGAGACTCCCCGGTTGTCTACCAGCGCGCTCTGATGATATGATTGTAACTGCATCTATATGAACTTTGTACAATGGATATATGTATGCGCGAAATACCTATAGTTAACATTGGAATCTATATAGATGAACAAACACGCACCAGCAGGTAAAAACGTGATGCAGCGGTGGCATGGTGCCAATAACTGTATCCATGGTAACAGAATCCGTTACTCCAGATGAAAAAGAAAAGGGCTACTCAGAATCAACTCATAAACGTTCGGAACAACCACAACTTACCCAAGCATATTCGCAAATCCGACCAGAGAATATATTTCATTGCTTGTCGGGATTTTGTCTTCCGATATGATCGTTTATCAGGGATATAAATTCATAAAAATCGCCAAGATTCTCTGATACTATATTAAATGCGAGATTGTCATCAAGTTTCCCATATCGATGAACTATGATGTTTCTAAACCCTTTCATGGAGCCCAATTTCTCTTTCATCTCTTCAGGCAGTATCTTATTCCGGATCAGGTTGTCCACGATATCTTCATCGTTGCCTGGAATCCCAAGGTTGTAGTCCGCGTTTAGAACTGCGCAGATATCAAAAACGTCCTCTATACAAAATTCCAGTCTTTTATATATCCCAATCTTTTATATATTCCATCTTTGATTATTCCTAATGATAAAAATTCTTCAAAGTCATCTGGCAAATACTCTTCTATCATGCCCAAGCTTTCCTCTATCTCCTTTATTTTTGTTTTTATTAGGCTGATCCTCATGTAATACACTTCTCCCCGATGTAATCATAATATCTGTGTTTAAATGAATTGAAATCCTTTATTGTCTGACGTGCGATGTCATATAAGAAGTTTCGGTCTTTGCAGTATGCCACATCCCCTTTCAGAACATCTATCCTCACATACAGTGGAAGTTGTTGGAAAATTTTGATGTCATAGATGTCATCAAAAAGACTGGAGATTACTTTAAACCTATATCGAGATGCGCAATCGTCGTCGTTGGTGTCATAATATATTGCCAGATCGATGTCTGAGTCTTCAGTCATCATGCCTCGCACAGATGAACCATATTGGATAATAAATTTAACCTTCTCAAAATCATCCAGCGAGGTGATCTTTTCAATGGCTTTCCTCAATTTGGAATCGAGTGAGTTCATAGTTTTCTCCGGCACGATTTGATTGAAATGTAAGCACTATCTAAAGATCCAGCGATATTTAAACTTTCCACACACACTTCCGAGATCATCCGGCAAATCGTGACGTACATACTTACCACAGAGACGGAAGTCGCGGAGATTTTTGCATAATCCGGAATCTGAGTCCTTTTGCGTCTGTTCACGTCCCCGGCGAAACCGGGGGACCGCCCGTCCGCAACAGTACGAACGCCAGCAAGAAGCCTGAAACCGCAACTATGATCGCGATCAATGTGAGCGAGGTATCCGCAATGGTAGATGCCAATTTGCCCACGGTCTCAACAACAGAACCTGCCCACTCCATGCCCGCCCTGAGCTGGTGCGGGAGTCTGTCGGTTATGCCGGAGAGTTGCGGGGATGTATGCAGTACTGTTTGATTTGTCTGGTTGCCATCTAACCGGTCCGGCAAAACCTGCTGCGATGTTTTGGACGCGGTTGGGTTCTGGGCTGGTGTCGGTGTCGGTACCGTGGTCTCATTGACACCCTCCTCCCCTGACCCATTATCCGGCGTCACCCAGCCACCTGCTGACGGATCCCAGACCTGCACCACCTCGGCACCAGACTCCCAGAACGAGGAGCGAACCACGCCTTCGTAGTAGTTTCGAGCCCTGAACCAGACCTCAGCGTACGGAAGATCCAGTTCATCGAAACGGTCAGGACGTATCAGGTAGGACGCCTCAAGCGCCGTTCCCGGCGGCAGAAGAACGCCCTCTACTGCTATACGGTGGGAATCATCTACCTTACAGAGATCAAGATCCCATTCAGAAAGCGGCAGTCCGCCGCCAGCGATTCCCTCCTCTGCGCTCTCCTCAATATAGCCCGCGCCAGCAGGCACGGTGTCTGTGAGGTTGATATATGCAGCGCGGTCACCATCGTTTCGCAGATTCAGGGTTACCTTGTATGTTCCGTCGCCTTCCGATTCTGCGACCGTTTTGGTCAGATTGATGTGGGGTCCGTGAACCGTGATCGTAACGCCACTCGATTCATATAAAAAATCCTTTCCATAGAAATCCGCCTCAACAGACGGCGCATCGAAGGTGTACGTGCCCGGCTTTGTCGGGAAGAGCTTGTACCCTATAGAATATGGAGTCTCCTCAGATACGCACGCTGGCGATCCTTTTGTATAGGTCTTGGCGACTCTTAAGCCATCCGGGATAAGGGAATCCGTGATATTGAGATTGCGGACAGAATAGAAACCGACGTTGTAAACGCGGAGTTCCACGGTACTCCACTCACTCACGTTGTATATCAGCGCCTCTGGCATACATGCGACCAGCTCACGCAGACTGTACTTATTCGATCTCACGAGATTGCACGGGCTCATACTGATCTCGTCATAACAGACCGATTTTACCACCCGGATCTCAGGGTCGGTGCAGGTGAGAGTCAGGGAATTGTTTGCCTCATGCTGCCCGTCCTTGATGTCGAATCCTTTAGCATAAGCCGATATACTGTAATTGATCTCGTAAGGCGAGGTTATTCCATCCCACGCTGGAGCAATAACCGTAAAATTGATCGATTCTTTAGCATCTTTCTCCATGCATCCTAAATTTTTGTATATGGTCTGATCATGAAACTCTAAGCCCTTGTAACCCTTCAATTCCAGTTCCCCGATCTCAACAGTTAATTTGACAGTCTCTATCCATGCATCCCCTGTATTCCTGACATCGATCGTGATCGTCTTCTCTTTTTCCGGAGCATACTGATCAGAAGATACGTGAATCTCATCGAAATCCTCGGATGTCGCATCGATGTTGATATCAAGTTCAGGCAATCCTCTGCGATAGAATTTGAGTTGTGCTGATGGAGTTTTATGCGAATCTGTGGTTATACCGGTCAGTTCCACTTTTATCTCGGAATCCCAGTCGAAACAACGATCATCTTCCTGCCGGTTAAGATTCAGGATCGCTTTCCTCACCTCCCCATCCTTCTCGATCGATATGGCTGATGCGTTCAGACTGACATCAAAATCGTCAGCCCGCAGGGTGTACACCTCACCGCTCTCCTCACCTATAACGAGTTCATAAGTCCTGCCCCATGCGATCTTCGCGCTGCCTGAGCTCACCCATTCCACATCGGTATCCAGATCGTCATTTAAGCATTCATTCGCGGTGGCGAGTGCTGGTGTCAGCAGCAGAGACGAGAGGACGATGAGGACGATGAGGGCGATCTTTCCTGTCATTTAAATCTTCTGACATAAATAAGGAGTATGAGCATTGCGCATACGCAACAGATGATGGCGATTCCGATAGCCATCAATGGAGGCGATTTCTCCTCCACAGAAAATTCTACAGGTATCCTGACAGACGCTCCGATACCAAGACCTGTTGACGCACCCGGAAAACCTGTGATAAGAAGGCTTCCTGAATGATCCCCCACCTCAAAGTCAGATGGGATAGCCATGGTAACATTGATCAATCTGCTCTCCTTCGGATTCAATGCGAATTCAGAAGCAGATAGTTCGGTTATATCCTCAAATGTCTCTGCCGCGACAACGATCCTCTCAACCTCATCGCCTGTGTTGATGACGTAGAGACTCTTTGCTGATCCATCGCCCGTCTCCAGAACTCCGTAATCGATTCTGCCAGGAGATGCGCCCACCCCTAATGCAGATGCGGTCTGTACGTGCGTCGCAATCACGAGAAGAGCGATTGCCGCCAGCATAAATGCTTTTTTATTCATTATCATTTCCTCCTGTGTAAAAAAAGAGGGGATCATATCCCCTCTGCCACGAATAGCACCGTTCCATCATACTCTCCGCCAGCCCACTCGGGAACCTCAAGCGACGCCGCGACATCCTCTGCGTATTCGAAGTCGGTCACATCGGCGGGTATCCCAACAGAAAAACCATCCACAAAAGCACCATTCAGTCTGATCGCTTCGGTGTAGAAGTCGTTTGGATCACCTCCAATTTTCGCGGTCACAACAACATCATGGGTGCCAGTGTTCGCAATCCTGATCTGCGATGTAGCCGAACTGAGTCCGGCTCCAACCATTCCGAAGTCAAGCGCAGAAGTCTCGACTGTGACCAAGATTGCGGGTACCACCTCTGCAGAAAGTTCGGTTGTGCTCGTATCGCCAGCAGGCGTTCCTTCTCGAAGCACGCACTCATCCACGACCTCGCCCGAGTCACTTATCGCCTTTAGGGCTACTTCTCCTCCATCAACACTGATCATGCAGTAGTGCTTGGACGGATAGAAGGATTCGACGTCACCGGACCACGGTGTGTCCTGCTGCGCATAAAACGGCGCACCAGCCCCGCCAGTAATGATCTGCCAGACCGGGTTTGTGAAATTCGGATTCGTTGATCCGTCGAGGTACACAGGTGTCTCATCGTCGACGCTCATCCTGTTGTAGTTGTGCTCGTCGCCAAAGAATACTGCTACAACCTTGCCATTCTGGCTGATCGCCTCCCAGAGTTCATCCCTGCGCTCGATCACGTGCGTCCGGTTGAGCGGGTTTCCATAGTAATCCTCGTTTTCAGAGGACTCTCCTCCATTATACCACTGTGCATCATGCAGATGCCCCCCGTTCGGGAATGCGGGCTCGTGCGCGAACATAAAGATGTGTTCGATCGTTGAATCGCCCGCTGCATCATCAAGTACGTCCTTGATCCACGCAAGCTGGTTGTCCATCACATATCCCTCGAGGTTGCCTCCGAAGTCCTCAGGATGGCTGCACCACCAGTAGTTCGTGTTAAATGCAATGACTCTCGTATTCCCGTAGTCAAAGTAGTAGACGTTCTCCGCGTAACTCGGAGCGGTTGTGTTTTCAGGATCCGGGGAACCACCAGCCGGATTCACAAACTCCTCGGCAAAGATCGTCTCAGCACTCTTATTGACGCCATCGTCCTGCTTATCAAACTCGATACCGTAACTGCTTCCGTCATCATAGACATCCACCAGAGACTCATGGTTGCCCATAACCTCGTATATCGGGATGTAGCATCCGACCTGTTCTGTGGCGTCCTTCCATGCCCCAAGCTGTCTATGATAGTCGTCCATGCTTGTTGTGTAGCCATTGACGAGATCTCCGCTGAAGACGACAAAGTCTGCGCCGTTCTGGTATGCATCGATCGTGAACCGGGCGAGCTTGTGGTAGTTAACACCAGCAAAGCTCCTCTCGCCGCCACCAACGCCAGCTCTTGAGTCTGACATTATCGCAAACTCAAACTCCGGGCTTGCAGGTTCAGTTGTGAAGCGGTATGTCTTGATATCACCCGCACCATCGACGAGCACATCATACTCGTATTCCGTACCCAGAGAGAGTCCTGTGATTGATACCTCGTGGCTGGTACCAGACGCCCCATCGGTGTATGATCCGCTGTTGATCTCAACCGCGGCGGTTGTGGGCACATCAGTCTTCCATGAGACAACCGCACTATCTATTGTCACAAGATCCACAAAAGGACCTTCGATTATGCACGGCACAAGATTATAATCCCCATCGACCCTGAACCTGCCATCATAGAATACCGATGTGGCATCTTCCGGGTTGTAGAGTTCGATTCTGTAGCAGATCACACCTCCCTCTTCTCCGAAGTTGCAGATGTCATAACGCGCGCCCTCAAACTTCCCGATGTTAATCGTGGCGCTGTGGGATGCGCTCTCGCCAGTCAGGTCTTCTGTAGTCGATCTTCGATACTGCGGCACCTGTATCTCCTGCTCTGGAACGTAAAGCCCGTAGTATACCTTCGCTCCCGGTGTTGCAAGCAACGTATCGAACTGTAGCGTTGCTTCCTTCGCACCGGCGTCGACCGTCACACCGAGATCACCCACCAGAAGATAATCAGGCGTAGCGTCCTTCTGCGGCAGTGCCGGGTATATATGATCATGCCCCAGATTGCCGGCTTGAGCGCAGACTGACGATGCGAGTATTGCCATCACCAGAATGGCGATCAAGCCATTTTTCATATATGTTCTGTTCATAGTTGTCATTCCTCCATGGTTTATGCTGGTGATCGATCGCCTGATCAGAAGTCTACAGCAGGGAGACAGCGACTCGATCACCACGTTACACGCGTGGGGATGGCTTGTTATATAAAATTTGCACAAATGATGTATTTAGGGGTGATTTACCTATAGTTGACACCAGAATCTATATAGTTATCAAGCAATCTCCAGCAGCCACTTCCTCAAGGGTCTGAACCGATCCACAAACTTGTCACTACAGATGAAAAGTTGGTTGAAATATTTTCACTGGTACTGAACAATAGCAGCCGCCATCGGGACGTCGATCACTCACGCCTGCATCCGGCGTCTGCGTCTGTACACGACATACACAGTCAGAAGATACGCAAAAAGCGCGACAAAGACGAATGGCATGACCGAATCGAATATTATGGATGGCGCGTACCAGCAGGATGTGCAGAATGTATATAGCGACAGTATCGTTGCGACCAGCATACTGATGACCGTTTTCATGGTTTAGACTCATTCTGATTCTTGATAAGCCTTGCACATAGGATCTATATAGGAGATCATATCTGCCTGAGAATCTCGTACCCAAAGACTGCGATCGTGATCGCAACAGAGGGTATGAATTCCTGTAAAAGGTGATTAAATCACGAATGCACACGTTTAGACGACTTCCAACGATCCAGATGAGTATGGTATTCCGTTCTCATCACATAACGAACAGCGTGGCGAAGGTATTGCCCTAAGTATTGGTTTATCCGAACTTTAACGACATTAAATAAGCGTAAATAAACGTAAATGCCAGAATATATAGCATAATTGATTCACAAATATATCAAGCACTTAATCCGCATCCATTTTTCACAATCATCATAAAACAGATTAAACATATTCAATATCCAAATGGAGATTTGAAAAGGTGCAATATTTTTACCATCCGGGAACGATTTCACCAACCAGTCAAAAACACTTCAGCTAACAAAGCCATTATCAAAGGAGATCGCTACCATGGATAACGAAACAAGTCCGACTGACCATAAGAACCTGCTTCACCGGTACCTGCCGATCCTGACATGGCTACCCAAATACAACCCCTCCTGGCTGCGCCACGATCTCATTGCCGGTCTGACCATCTGGGCGGTGCTCGTGCCGGAGGCGATGGCTTATGCAGGGATTGCGGGAGTGCCCCCGATAATGGGGTTGTATACCCTTCCCCTACCGCTATTTTTTTATGCCATCTTCGGCACGTCACGCACGCTTGTTGTGGGATCCGACTCGGCGGCGTGCCTGATTTCCGCAAGCGCAGTTGGCGCATTGGCTGCCTGTGGTGCGGCTGAGTATCTGGCGCTAACAACGGCGATGGCGATAGCGGTGGGGGTATTCCTTATAGTGTTTGGAACGCTGCGGATGGGGTGGATAGCCGACTTTGTCTCGATTCCGGTGATGGCAGGCTTTCTCGAAGGGGTAGTCCTCGTCACAATCATCGGTCAGGTGCCCAAGCTGTTTGGCATCGACTGTGATGGTGGCAACTTCGTTCAAAGGCTTTTGGAGATTGTCCAGAGGCTGCCCGATACCAACCTGACAACACTAACACTCGGTCTCGGCAGCATCGTGTTGATCGTTGCCATCGGTCGGTATGTCTCGAAATTGCCGGCTGCACTCACGACCATTGTAATCTCCATTGTGGCGGTTTCGGCCCTAAACTTGACAACTAAAGGCGTTGACGTGGTCGGCACACTCAGCACCGGCTTGCCGCCCATAAGTTTGCCAGACGTAAGCCTGACAGATTATATGGCTGTTATCCCTGGCGCTCTGGCGATAGTTCTGCTCGGTTATATTGAGACGCTTGGCGCAGCCGCTGGCGCTGCCTCGAAGGAGGGTGGAAGAATCGATCCCGATCAGGAGTTGGTTGCCCTTGGCACTGC
>JAUWCK010000039.1 GCA_030609345.1 Methanosarcinales archaeon
CGTTTGTGAGATAGAGATGCACAGCGGGAATGGAGTTGCTACTCCTTCTCCGTAATCCACCCAGTAGTCGTCGGGCCAGTAATTCGCTGGCCAGTAATTCGCTGGCCAGTATCCTGGGGTTAGGAGCCCCATCTTATGTGCCGTCCTTCGTGACTGCTGTCCTGTTGCCGTTTGCGTCTACGGTTGCTGTTATCCTTGCCTTGGAGTCCGCATCATCTCGGCAGATTATTGTGTCTGTTCCTCCGCCTGTGACCTTGCCCGCGGATGCTGCGAGAACGATTCTTTGGATCTGCCTGCTTGTAAGAGACCCTTCTATGATGTCGTCATGTACTGCGTCCACACCAACACTTGACAGAGTATATCCAGTCTTGCTTCCTGCTGCTACTGCTACGCCGTCTGTTCCGGTGTCTGCAAGGATCGATGCGAGGGATGATCCAGCTTCTTCCATTTCGGTGCGTATCTCTTCTACTGTTGGTGCTGAACCGCCTGCTCCAGTTAGCCATGCTGCATCTCCACGGTCTCTGATGGCTTCGATTCCATCTGTCTGGTTCGAGAAGTCCCCTGCACCAGATCCACCATCTGCATTTATGGCGGTCAGTTCCGTTGAATTATCGGTTGCAATTGCTGCATCAGACCGAGCCAGAAGTTGAGTATACTTCAGGATCTTCGCGGGAATATCCGTTGTGGTGTCTGCAAGGATCGATGCGAGGGATGATCCAGCTTCTTCCATTTCGGTGCGTATCTCTTCTACTGTTGGTGCTGAACCGCCTGCTCCAGTTAGCCATGCTGCATCTCCACGGTCTCTTATGGCTTCCATGGAATCAGTCTCACGATCATAAGTTCCAGCCACTTTCTGTTTCATGGTCAGGAGATCCGCGATTATAGCATCCTTGTCTGCTGTGGCTTCCGCCCTGGTTGGCGGATCGTATGATGCAAGGGTTCCTGCTGCATCTGGCTCAACGGTATTTGCGCCATCCGTACCCCGCACATCGGTGTTCGTTGTGCAGGTGTCGGTTAGCACGACTCCCTGAACCTTGTTGGTTGCAGGATCGTACCCTGTGTCTGCGAAGTCCTTGAGGTCAAGCAGGCTCTGTGCGCTGTTGCTTAGTTGAATTGCATCGACTTCGAGTTTGTCGGTTCCTAACACAGCAGAATCATACACGTTTGCAGGAACGATCATGAACTCTCGCCAGGTAGGCAATGCGCCAGATTCATGGATATCAACTCGCAGTCTCCCGAGCGTGCCTGTGTCGGTTGTGTCGAGTGGTACTGAGTATTTACCATACTCCATGTGTGTGGCTCCGGCTGCGTTAGCAGACTGTGCGAACGATCCGCCGTTCTTACTGAGTCTAATGTCCGCCTGCGAGATCGTGAGGGCGGTTTCCTGGGTATTGCCGTCTGTAGAGTCCAGCATCGGACCCATCACGACCGTCACGGCTGTTGATTGTTTTAGGATGTCCATTTTTACGCCCTCATTTGATTATAGTAATTCATTGCGACCGGGATGGATAAACCTCCTGCCGCTGCGTACTCTATTCTTGCTGGTGTAAAGTCCGGCTCGAACATCCCCCACGGATCCATGTCGAGCCATGCCATTGCTGCTGCGGATAGTGGACGGCTGTACCAATGTACCACTTTAACGCCCCCATCAAGGCATCCGGTTCCCGGATTGTTACGATGATCGAAAAGAATGATGTCTCCGTTTGCAGTGTCTGCAGTTGTGACGAACGATCCATCGTCTATGCCATTTAGGTAGAAGTGGAACGATGTGCCTTCCTGCGTTAGTCCGCATGAATATTCTTTTCCAACTTCTATTGCAGTGTCCGCTGTATGATTTGCCCCATCTACATAGGATCGTAACTTATAGGTTGGTGTAGCTTTGTCATTGATAAAAAGAAGTGCGCGCCCAACCGAGCCTGTTCCGGTTTTCATACTAAATAGCATTGAATCAGCAGCTTGTGCATTCGGATTTCGGACGTCCTGAACGAAGTTCGAGAAGATTGTCCAATCGGCATCTTGGTCTATAAAATTTGGAATCGTAATATTTTCATTGTCTCCCGCAAGGTTTAACCCATCTCTTCCCCATGCGATGTTCGTCCCGGTTCCATGGTTCTGGTTGCCTGTTGCGTCGTACAAGATCGACCCACCTTGTTCATTTAGGAGGAGGGTCATCTCAAGTCCTTGCGACAATGGGTGATATGGTTTAAGTTTCATCTGAATCTGCCCCCGATTTGGTTGTATGGTGGTTTCTGGTGTAGGATACCACGACGGCGGGTGTAGGGCGATGCACCCTGTAACTTTAGCAGCCCGTCTGTCCACGTTGCAGGCACGGTGAATGTGGGATTGTCGTCAACATCATGCGTTCCCGCCGATTGAGTTGTGCCATTAATCGTATTAATCCATGTACCCGTGATCGACTGGTTTGTAGTAATCGCATTGAGGTCTATCTGGGATGTTTTTGGACTTGCATACGAAAAGAAAACCATAATCGTGTCTCCACTGCTTGATTTAGCTGCAACCATCTTTTGCTTGAAATTTTCTTCAGATGGACTGTTGGCAGACATTATGATGGTATTGTCTGGGATCAGTTTCCACCATTCGATCGCAGCCATATTGTCTCGTACGAGTGTGAATTGTTTTCTCTCTGCAACTGCCAGACGGGTTTCCCATCCAGACGACAGATCCCACATAAATTCGTTCATAAACATGCATCCCCTCCCGCCTGAAAGATAATGCACATATTGATGTAGCCGTGCGCTGCTTTGTTGGTCTTCGGTCATCGACCAAAAACCGTATCCTTCTGTTTCGATAATAGGGCGAGGATTTGCAAGTTCATAAGCAGGCTTGATGGTGTAATGTCGTCCGGCATAGCAGCCGTCGATCCTGCACCACTTTTCATTAATATCCCAGAAATCGGATGCAGATGTTTGTATTGTTGCGTGGTACGACATCAGCACCTGATTCCATAGTGCACTTGCCTCATTGTATGTCGGGCATGTTGTGCACCCCGTCACTCCTTTAAGGATGCCTTCAGCTTGTGCACGATATATTGCTGTCGTCCCCTCAACTGCGGGATCAAGACCATCTCCACCGAGCATCCATAGTATGTGCCCGTCATCTTTGTATCGATTGCCAAGAAACTCTCCATACGATCTTGCATCGGCGGCGGTGATCGGAGTAAATCCTTGACCACCATTAACCCATTGAACGGACCACTGTGGCATCATGATTAGGTACATGCCCCTAGCCCCAATTTCCCTGACGATATAATCAAGATGATCCCAATAGTCGTTAGGTGCGTCAGGAGTGCCGCCAGCTACAACCTTCGGATCGGTGAAATCCGGGACGGTTCCGCCGTTGAATGCCTGATGACTATACAGATTTGTTGGGTTCTCTACTACCGGGGGGGATTCAGTTGCAGCCATGACATTTGCAAATTGAATTACGGTTGTGCATCCCTTTTCTGGGTCTGTTGTCCCATCAAGTCCATCAAGAAGCGTATCTACGTTAGCCCTGGTACTCCGTTGTGGTAGATACCATAATTGCTCGCTTATATATAGAAATGGAACGCCATCTTTGGTCAGATGGTGCCCATCAGCAGAAACAGATAGGTCTGTCCCAGTCATAAGATTACACCGATTGCTCCGAGTACATCCGGAATTTTAATGTGCTACCTGCAGCAAGAGTCACTCCCGTCCCGTTTTCGATAAGGATCTTCCCTTGGTCTGGTGTGGTGAGCAGGCCTCTTGCAAGGACTCGCTGCACGCCATTGAACGCCCGCAATGGTATGATCATGTCAGGCTGTGGTGCTGGATCTACAGTATCGCTGCCGTCGGCAAAGTTCGTGCCGTCTGTGCGCCCCAACATCCATAGGTTGATGCAAGGATTCGTCTGCCCGCTCAAATCCATACTTCCGATAACAAACTCAATATCAAGATACAGCTTGCGGTCTGATCCGGATGCTGCGAAGTCGATCGCTGCACCGAGCTTGTTTGCGTTGGCGATAACGCCTGTTAGTTCTGTTGATAAGTACGTTACTCCTAAATTATATGGGGTCCATCTTATTTGTGTCATCTTAGCTCCTTTTTATGTCAGTTTATCTAATAAGGTATGATTGATTTCTGCGAGTGTCGTCCGGGTCTCTGCCCCATCCTTCCGGATGTTCTGGATGCCTTCGGATAAGACTGCCATTTCGATTCGCATTTCGGTCATCATTGCCGTCGCCGCAACTCCTTCTGCTTTCTGCTGATCCATTCGGCTCGTGCCACACCGCACCACACCAACGAGGATGATGGAGTATGCTGCGAAGGCTATTAGCGTGTAAATGCTCATTTTGTCGTCGCAGGTTGGTATGATGCTTAGAAGGTCCATGTTATCGCCCGTCGTCTATGAAGTTGGTCAGCAGATCGTCACATAGGTCTATGATGCCTTCGAACTTTTGCTGGCTTGGGTCGTGGATGCTGGACTCGGCTTGCAGTTGTGTTGCGATACTCCGGATGTCTTTGATCTGGTTCATGAGCCACCCTTTGGGACTATTGTTACGACATACGTGTACGTCCCAGGCACCAGGTCATAGTCGGTTAGGATCCTACGTCTGATTATCGTGGTTCCATTGTTTGTATCCTGTCCCCAGATTGTGAAGTCCGGGATCCCATCAAAGTTCGTGTCCACTGCCGGGATCAGTTCATCGGTATAATCTGATATGTGGTAGTAGTAGGTGATCCCTTCCGAGTCTTCCAATGGTGCGCCTTCAAATAGTTCTTCCGTGTGGATCTCTGCCGGGATTCCTGAGCTTCGTTGGGATGTTAGGTTGATGTAATCTGTTAGAACCGTTCCTCCGTGGATCGGAGATAGGTTGTAGTTCGTCTCATACGTGATCCATGGATCGATCTCGATGTCTCGTGTGGTCGTCAGGAAACTTACTATCAATGCTCCTGCGGCTATGCTCACCAGCATCATCAGGATCAGCAGCAGTTTGGTTATTCGGTTCATGCGTCCACCTTCTTTGATTTCCCAAAGTAGAATGCGAGCACCATACCGAATCCCATTGCGAAGAACTCTGGGATCTGTCCGGTCTGGTAGGTGATCCATCCGGCATACCCGGTTCCGGCAACCGTGACGATCACGGCGATTGCCTCATCTGCGATGTCTTGTAGGTCCATTTTCAGTTCACTTTCCTTACCCATGTTTTGGTCGCTGCTGCTGCTGCTGCCGTCGCTGCTGCTGCAACATAATACGTGGTAGCCGATGCCGTGCCAATCAAGCACAGCAACACGGCGGCGATTATTAGTGTTCGTTTCATATATTATTCCCATCGTCAGTCTTCTTTCGCTGTTCCTGCTTTACATCTGCTCGCAACTGCACGATCTCTTTTCGCGCAGCATCGATCCCTTTGCCAATCTTTTCCAGAATGGCGATCTGCTCTTTCGCCATGATATGCGGCACAAGATCAGGCGATCGCGCATGTAACTCAAATTTGGTTATAATTTTCTTTTCTTCAGCGTTCATAATTGTTACCTGATAATAATAAAATGCGTGATGGGATTTCGCCCATCACGCAATTTCTACGTACAGTATGCAAATATTCGCCACGAGTTCGGCGAAATTAGTTGCAGCTAATGTATATGTTACCGACAGAGATCCGGCATCGGCGCATGGAATCCGCGCATAAATCCCGCAATTATCTGCATCGCCAGCAGCTCCCTGCTGGAATACAGAAAGCAACGCACCACGTTTATTCGTATTCCAAAACGCATTCGCGCCCGTGCCACTGATTACTGCATCGGTGCTTATTCTACCAGCCGCCGCTACAGATACTCCGTCGAGGAATCCGTCAGCATCACCAGAATCACCCGAAAGTGTCCCAACGTCAACCTCCTTTGTTGTGCCGGTATCCTCTTTCGTTGTAACATCAAGCCAAACATCGAGAATAAGAGACTTCGCTGGGAGATCCCATCCGGTATCCTGTTCGTCTGTTGACGCAACGATCGTCACCGGAAGTGTCTTCAGCTTGATTGCCGCACCGACGGTACTGAGATCGCACTCATTCAATTCACTCACAGTTGACGTTATACCGTCGAGGGCATTCAATTCTGCGGGTGTTGATGTTACGAGCACACCACCGACTTTAAGACCTTTAAGGTCTGTGTAATGATGTGGGTTTAGCTTTATTGTATCTACCATATTGATACCTCCTTATAAAAGGAATAGAGGAGACTCACTCCTCTATAACGTCGGCTATTCCGCGGCAAAGTCCGACAGTTCCATTCGCAAAGATCAGTGTATTCAGGATGGATATGACGTTTACCGTTCCGGTGTGTATTGCCGCTGTCGTGCCGAAGCACCCTCTCGTGCATCCGGTGAGCGTTCCTGACGCTGCCGCACCACCCGCCGCATAGCTTATGATTTCCGTGCCGATCATAACGTACCCATTGGTTTCAGGTAGCTGAGTTGCATCGTCGCAATTCTCATATATAACTGTCTCCTGAGTTGCTGTCATATCCGCCGCTGTCTGATCCATAAGTGCGTATGCGCAAGTATTCTGTGCCCCAGTCGGTAGAACGGCGTAGCATGCACCAATTGGGCGATCAAATACCACCCAATCTGATGTATCACCACCAGTGAACTTAAATTTAAGTACTTTACCGCCAAGGTTTGGTGAGACATTATATGTCGTCTCTGCTATCAATGCTGCTGTCATGTATATTCCTCCTTATTCCGTTATACCGTATAGCTGTCCCATACCTTCCGGGAATTTGTTGATCATAGTGCTGTACGTTTTGAGGTAAAAACGTTCCGAATCCGACGTTTTCGCCAATCTTTCGAAGGTGATATCCTGCAGCACACGTCTCTGAACGAAATTAGTGTTGATACAGAAAATTCTCCTCGATCCAGTCGTATCCGGCATGAATTGCGAGATCAATAGCGGAATCCGCCCTACGACCGTCTGAATACTTGGCACCTGAAGTCCCCAAGCAATCGTTATATTCGGATCGGTGTATCGCACGTAATCCATCTGCTGCTCGATCAGATCGGTTGCCGTAAATGGATCCGTGATGAGCAAGTTCGGCGCGCCCTTATCCACAAAGCACTGGTTGACAAGCTCTGTAACATCTGACAGAGATATAGCACCACCAACGTCAACCGTGTTTGCCGTCAGAATCTGCTGCAATCCATCTGGCTGATACTGGTTCGTTGCATTGTTACCAGTCAGGATCATCTCTTCCAAAGCTTCATTTATACTTTGGGTCTTATTGATCACTTCACGCTGCATCGAAGACTCAAAGTGAGCGCCAGCAATCTGTGCCACACCCGTAACCCGACCACTAATTCTCAAATACTTGATCGATTCACTTGCCTCTTCCTTCGTGTCATCGCTCTCCGCGAGTGCGGGATCTTCAGCACCCCATGCAGCATCTCCACGAGCCGTGATTTTGTAGTACTGTGCAACCTTACCTTTATTGGTCACCTTGGGTATCAATGTCAACAGAGGCGTTAGACGCCTTGTTATATCGATTACATCCTTGTCCCAAACTATTGGGGTCAATGCATAGCCTGCCGCCCCACTTGCTGCCCCAACGTTCACTGCTTTATGTAGCAACCCGTTATCAACAACAACATCGCCCGCATCATCGACCATCGTCTCGATCTTACCGAACCCGTCTTCGTATACCGTCTCGTCTGGCATCTCACCAAAAGATGCCTTATATAGTGACTCAGAATCGATCTCTGCCGACCCGCCCCACATAGCTCCTGCCATATTATTTGCCTCCTGTTCTGAAAGACTCACCTATAATGTTAGCGAGGTGCCCCTTCTTTGTCTTCTTCTTATCCTTCTCGTCGAGATCCTCGCCATCCTGCGTCGCTTTGTACAGCGGCGATTCCTCAACCAACTTCAGCCGTGCTTCGAGTGTTTCCATCTTCTGGACGTCCTCGGCTACCGTTTCAGTTACATCTTCTGACTTTTCGGTATCGACATCATCCGTGTCTTCGCTCTTCATTGCCGTTTGCGGACTTGCCTTCAGTGCTGTCGCTTGCGACTTAACCTTCGCTTCCAAGCCCTCGATCTGTGCCCTGAGATTCTTCATCTCGGCAAGCAATCGATCGTAGTCATCAGCTTTCTCAAGTATCGCACTTTCCTGCGCATGCTCGTCCATTGTGCTCTTGATGAAAGTCTTGAGTTCTTCCGGTTCAAATCTTACAATATTCTCTTCCTGTTCTGCCATGTTATGACCTCCTATATTTGTTTCTGTGTTTTTCATCACCACCTCCTC
>JAUWCK010000120.1 GCA_030609345.1 Methanosarcinales archaeon
CGCGGATTTACCCATCGTTGTGGTCACATAGATGGATTTGATGTTCTGCACACCCTTGTCCAGCACCTGTTCGAGTCTGACGACCACGGCTTCGATGTTCTCTGCGACCTCCTCTGCCGGCATATCCCGCCGCCCGATAGGGGCGTGGAAGGTCATCCGATCCTTTGACCTTATTTTTATGCTGCTCCTGGTTTTGTGGATGATCTGGGCAACGTCCTTGTCAGGCGTCAGCGGCTCAGGCATCTTGCCCCTCGGACCGAGAATCTTTCCGAGAATCTTTCCGATGGCTGGCATGTATGCGACCTCTGCAATGAAGAAGTCATAGCTTTCAGCGAGGTCCCTTGCCTTGTTCTTATCATCACCATAATCCTCGATCGTTTCAGGATCGATGATCAAGTCCGCGCCCGCACCCTTCGCCAGTAGTGCGGTCTCACCGCGTGCGAAGACTGCAACCGAGATCTGTCTGCCAAGTCCATGCGGGAGTATGATCTCCTCGTCCACACGGAACCGCGGCTGGCTCAGATCAAGATTCTTCAAATTAATCGCCAGATCCATGCTTTCCGTGAAATTCCTGGACGGAGAGTCCTCCAGTACCGTGTTAACAGCGTCTATTGTTTGTTTGTTCATGAATCCACCATCGTAGTCGTATCGACTCTTCGGTCTGCTACGAATGAGTTATATTACACTGGTCGGGTTGTACTTTAATGTATCGGTCGAGGCAGCTTTGTATGCAGTCCCAAAACCGCAAACACCAGCGTTGCATATCGAACATGTATGATATTCCTCTAACTACCCATGATGGTCTTCGCAAGTACATGCTCGGGTAACTTGTGGTAGGAACCACAAGATTACACAAATTCCCACAAGATTTCTGTGTTAATCTTGTGTAATCTCATAGTTTTATAGGCGGATATCTACACAATATTGAGCAAGTACCTTCGTAAGGCG
Source organism: Methanosarcinales archaeon (assembly GCA_030609345.1). The sequence continues at coordinate 949 of JAUWCK010000120.1, forward strand.
AATGAAGCATATCCTGCTAACCCAGAACCCCCTGTGCTCCAACGCTCTTGAAAGCCGCATTTGAAAGAGTTTATACGGAATTCCTATTCAAAAACGTGGCTGCACCCTATAAACGGGCATATCACATAAATTCCGACCAGAACGAATAGCATCCATGCAAACCAGTTACACGATCTACAGAATCCGGCATAATGTGCCGAGATTGTGAAGATAAAGACCGCAGCGAGCAGTATCAGTACCCTTATCGACCTGACCTTCGGATACTGTACGCTGCCGATCATCAGCACCGATAGCATGGCAAAGATGCAGGTCGCCGCGATCGCCAGATACTGCGAATCCACGAGATACAGCGAGAGCACAGCGAATGTGCCTGCCGCCGTGATCGGAAGACCGCGAAACACGGGGAGATCGATTATACCGAACCTGACAAGCCGAAGCGTCCCGCAGATTAAGTATGCGGCAGAGACTGCGCATACGACGGCGTGTTGGTAATCGCTGGCAATCGCATAATAGATGACCGCGGGAGCCACGCCGAAGGAGATGATGTCTGCAAACGAGTCGAGGTGCTCGCCGAAGACACCGGACTCGAAGCGCCTTGCAACAGCGCCGTCCACGCCATCTGCAAGTGCAGCTGCAAGGATGAGGATGGTAGCGCCATAAACGTCATCATTCAGCACAAAAAGGATGGCTGTGAACCCAAACAAGATGTTTAAGATCGTGATCAAGTCTGGCAGTCGGATCAACTGGATGATTCCGGCTTCGTGTTCGCTACTGCTACTATTCATCATCTAATTCCTGATGTTTCTCGTGTTCCGGATCCTTCGATCGCGATTACGGTTTTGCCGGCATATACCTTGTCTCCCCGCCGTATGACCTGTTCAAAGCCCGGGGGGATTGTCATGTCCACCCTCGAACCGAACCGTATCATTCCGATGCGATCGCCCCGCTTCACAAAATCCCCTTCCTTGATGTATGGCACGATTCTGCGTGTTATTGTACCTGCGATCTGCGTGACTTTGCATTCGACGCTATCATTTTCGATAACAACCACATTGCGCTCGTTTCTAACCGAGTCTTTCGTGAAAGCCGGGATGCGGCTTCCCTTTATGTACTGGATGGACTTGATCCGCCCGGAGATCGGGGTCCGGTTGACATGCACATCATTGAAATTCATGAAGATATGCACCTCGCCATCCTCGGCTGCCATGACCCTGCCATCGGCAGGCGATAGCATCACAGATCTGCCAGAGACCGCATCCGGATCCGGTGCACGGGTTGGGTCCCGGAAAAAGGCAAGGAAGAATATCGTTAGTAAAATAAAAAAGTATGCGACGATGCGAAATCCGTGATCATAGAATGCAGCCACCGACGACATCAGTGCGCAAGCCCATACAGTGAGGATCCACCAGATAGAGCCCTTCGCAATCCAGATCCTCATGCGCCCCCCCCGTCACCCTTTACGTACGCACGCAGGAGTCTGATCATCCGGTCGATCACATCCAGAAGCTCCGGAAGCGACTGCATCACAACATAAGCGATCACAAAGAGCGCAATCCCGGAGCCGAGCTTCGCGATGTAATTATGCGCAATATCAAAGCTATCCAGAACCCACACATGATGCGCAATCTGAAAAGTGTGCTCACCAAACCAGTCATATCCGGTAGCAACGACGACAAAGACATTCCTGACCAGATTCAGCAGGTAAATCACCGGAACCGAAGCTACGAATGCGATCAGGGTTCTTTTTGCAGATGCACGCACGCAGAAGATCAGCCCCATAAAGATCGCGATGCTCTCGATAGCAGTACATGCAAGAATGATCCTGATCTGGTGTTCATTCAGTTCGATCCGGTTCCAGTCTATCAGTTCTGCAGGCATATTGAACAGATGCAGTACATAAACGACCTGCTTTGCAGCGACTGAGATCAGAAATGTGTTGAGAAGCTCGATCTCGGCAAACGGGTAGTAAAATAGACCTCCGAGCGCTGCCGCGGTTGTTATTGTCAGAAGCGTGCTCTCTACACCCTCGTAATGCATGTAGTTCCGAAGCATTGCGTGTGCTATGATCAGGCAGAAGATCGATACCGCAAGCACCAGCACGACATTGACGTAATCGTTGATCTCGATGTAGTGGACCGGCTGGAGCGCCCAGTGCACCGCAAAGAAGAACCAGCCCGCGGCTCCTGTGAGAAAACGGTACCGCCGGTACCTGCCGGGTAGTGCGGATGCCGCAATCAATAACACAAGCGCAACGCATAGTACTTCTACAATCATCACATCACCTTTTGAGATTAGATGGTGTTATTTGGTATAATAACCTTTCATCCGTCAAATAAGGAAATCTGCAATCCGATCCGCGATCACCCTTCCGCAGTATACGCAGTGCAGTTCGACCCTCTCGCCGCGGCATATCACAAATCTTGGCTTCACAGGCTCATCCGTGTTTGTGATGCAGTTCGGGTTTATGCACCTGACCACGCCCTCGATCTGCGATGGAAGGATCACTTTGTGCTTTTCCACGACCTCGTAATCGCGTATGATGTTAATCGTTGCATCAGGAGAGATGAGCGCAATCTTATCTACTTCCTCTGGCTCTAGTTCCCTGCCTTCGATCTTGACAATGTCTTTCTTCCGATCAGAGACGTTCATGACGACGCTCACAACTTCCTCCGGTCGATCCATGATGCCGAGGATGCGCAGCACATTAAGCGCCTGTCCTGCAGTGATGTGGTCGATCACGGTACCGTTCGTAATCCTCTTGACCCGCAGTTCCCGGTCATTGTCATCAGGTTTCGGTTTCATCCGATCACCATCGAAAGGATCGCCATGCGCACAGGAACGCCGTAGAACGACTGTCTGAAGTACATGGCATGTCTGCTTGCATCGACCTCCGGATCGATCTCATTCACCCTTGGAAGCGGATGCATGATGATTAAATTATCTTTTACATCTTTCAATGTTTCTTTTGTTATTTTATAGCTACCTACGACCGCCTGATACTCGTTCGGGTCTGGAAACCGCTCTTTCTGAATTCTTGTCATGTACAGTACGTCCACCACATCGATGACGTCATCGATCTCAGCCGTCTCCACGATCTCGGTACCGCTCTCGATCAGAGCGTCCTTCATCAAGTCTGACATCTTCAATTGATCCGGCGAGACAAGATAGATCTCAGCGTCATACAGCGAGAGTGCATGAGCAAGTGAATGGACTGTTCTACCATACTTGAGGTCCCCAACAAACGCAATTTTTGCTTTATTCAGTTTGCCCTCCTTTCTTATCGTATACAAATCCAGAAGCGTCTGTGTCGGATGCTGCCCTGCGCCATCACCGGCATTGATGACAGGAACTGAAGAGAATTCAGACGCCATCCGGGCTGCCCCCTCCTTTGGATGGCGGAGCACGATCGCATCAGCATATCCGCTGATGACCGAGATCGTATCCGCGAGATTCTCACCCTTAACAGCAGATGATGTCTCGACTGCTCCGAGATCGATGACATCGCCGCCGAGCCGTTTCATCGCGACGTCGAATGAGAGCCGGGTCCTGGTGCTCGGCTCATAGAAGAGCGTCGCAAGTATCCTGCCGGATAACGCATCTGATGATCCGGTGTGCGCAACAGGTTCG
>JAUWCK010000074.1 GCA_030609345.1 Methanosarcinales archaeon
CTTACATTCCTCGAATCTGCCCCCAAATCTACTTACCTCTTTTATGAGCTCGAATACCGAGTGCGTCAATATCTTTCTGAATCCTTTAGCATACAGAATCGACTTCAGAGCTTTCTCTGCTGCCTGCTGAGCCTGAAAACACGCCCATTCATAGTCTTCTGAATCTAAACTGTTTTTAGATGCTTTTAGATCCTTATCTGCCTGCTTAAACCATCTTTTCGATTCTTTTGGGTTCTCACTCATCCGCTTTCACCCTGCTACCCTCAACATTCTCCACCCTTCCTGTGGACAGGTCATCGATTATAACCACTTCATGCTTCTTTGCAAGCTCCTCTGCAAGATTTGAGCCTATAAACCCAGCGCCACCGGTTATAACTATTTTCATCGTTGATTCACCAGTTCCTCATACCACCCAACAAATCTTCTGACCCCTTCCTCGATTCCGACTCTCGGTTTCCATCCGAGTTTGCCAATCTTACCGGCATCCGCCAGCGTATCCTTGACATCCCCTCTCTGCTTCTCGATGTATCTGACAACAGCTCTCATCCCGATGACCTCCTCCATGACCCCGATCAATTCATTGACACTGATCCTTGTGCCGCCGCCGACATTGAAGACCTCGCCACGCGAGCCGCTCATCGCTGCGAGCACGTTCGCCTCGACGATATCGTCCACGAACGTAAAGTCCCTTGTCTGCTCACCATCCCCGTAGACCGTTATCTCTTCACCATCGAGGATCGCCCTGACAAAGAGGTGTATCGCCATATCAGGTCGCTGTCTCGGCCCGTATACCGTGAAATACCTGAGCGAGGCGGTCGGCACGCCGTAGTTTTTATAATAAAGATAACATAGATTCTCTGCTGCCAGTTTTGTGACGCCGTAAGGAGAGACTGGCTTTAGCAGGCGAGTCTCCTTCATCGGCAGTTCGCAGTCCCCATAGACCGATGATGACGAGGCATAGACGAATTTCTTCATCTCGCAATCCTTGTAATATTCCAGCAACCGTTGAGTCGCCAGAATATTGTCCCGTGTGTAGATCTCAAAGTCCCCGCCCCAGCTCTTCCGCACCCCTGCCTGTGCTGCCTGATGAAAGACATAATCCACATCAGGGAATGCGTCCATGGATCGTATATCCTGCTCTATCAGAGTAAATCTATCATCTTCCAGAGAATTTTTGATATTCTTATCTTTATATTCCCGCGGATAGTAGTCAGTGAAGCAATCAATCCCGATCACATCAAAACCATCTCCGAGCAGCCGCTCCGTTAAATGGGATCCTATGAACCCCGCGCATCCGGTTACCAGTGCTTTCACTTAAACTCACCCATCGTTTTGTTCACCATATCCTACCCGATCTCCTGCAGATATGCTTCATCATTAGCAAAATCAATGTGTAATGTAAACCGCTCTAACATATCTCTAACTCCCAAAAGCAAATTAACATTGTTTGTTAACGCCAAATAAGCCAAAAATCTTATTTCTTGAGATTCATTCCCAAATTCGTCCAATAACATGGCTTTTATGTAACCCACCTTCACAGGCATTGTTTCACCGGGCACCACTCCGCCGGTATGATGCTCTGCTATCATGTCGACATCCAGCCCCTCCCATGTCTGGAATGGTATGAGTGAAATATGTGCACCAGTATCGACGATCGCTATATCCGGTACATCTTTCCCGGTAAACAGTATGCCACTTTTCAACCGCATTATTGGTTTTAAATCGGGAATCTTCTTCTCTAACTCAAGATCCCTTGTCTCCCGATCTATCCATAAACTTATATTAGTAGAGATTCTGACCACTCTCCACAAAGATTACCGGGATCTGTGTTATACCTGTTTTTTCTTTCGCCATCTTTCTTGCAGTTTCAGGACCTTCAGCAACAGCTACAACTTTTTCATTTACGATTGCTATCCATTTTCCCAAATATCGCTTCTGCAATTCAGGAAAATGCATTTCTGCCCACCGCTCATCTTTCCAGAATCTCTTCTCTATTTTCATCTTCTTCACCTCATTCCCATTCTCTTTCAGGAACTTATATTTACTCACACATCTCAACTTCATGCGTTCCGACAGGTGCATCCATGGTATGCGAACCGATAAACCCCGCGCATCCAGTTACCAGTGCTTTCATTTCATCACCTGTAGATAATTCTTAATCGTATCTCTTAAATCCTCTCGTTCCAGCGCAAAATCGATGATCGCTCTTATATAATTGGCTTTATCCCCTGCATCGTATCGCTTTCCTCTGAACGCGTATGCACAAACACCCTCCCGATCAATAAGCATCCTTATGGCATCGGTCAGTTGTATCTCACCCCCAAACCCGGGTTCTACCTCTTTGATGCAAGAGAATATCGCTGGCGTAAGGATGTATCTCCCGATCGCACCCATATTCGATGGTGCATCGCGCGCATTCGGTTTTTCGATAATATCCTCGACACGGTAGACCGACTCATCGATCTTGCTGCCTTTTATGATCCCGTATTTGCTCACGTCGCTGACCTCTTCCACTGCCAGCACAGAGCGTTTACGCGTCGTGTAAACGTCCATCAACTGCTTTATGCAGAGTTCTCCCTTGATAATGTCATCGCCAAGCAGAACAGCGAATGTCTCATCTCCAACGTGCTTTTCTGCTCGCAGCACCGCATCTCCAAGCCCTTTTGGTTCTTTCTGCCTTATGTAATGGATATCTACCATCGAAGAGATGTCCCGTACTTCCTTTAATAATTCATCCTTCCCATTTTTAAGGAGATGGCTTTCAAGTTCCGGAGATGTGTCGAAATAGTCTTCGAGAGCCCGTTTGCCCCTGCCCGTGATGATCAGGATATCATCGATGCCGGAAGCAACCGCCTCTTCCACAACGAACTGGATGATCGGCTTATCGATGATCGGCAACATCTCCTTCGGCATCGATTTCGTAACCGGAAGGAATCTTGTTCCAAGCCCCGCAGCAGGGATTATCGCTTTCTTAATCATTCGCTTAAACCTCGCACTCACTATCCATTACCATTTTCATACCATTTCATCCCAAATAATCAATCTCGTAACAATCCCAATAATCATCGCATCACAACCTCTCCGGGACGCGTGCTCATTCCAGCCGCCATCATCACGCCGACGTTGATGCTCGTATTGATCCCGGTATGCACGCCATCTCCCATGACCACGCCGAGTTTTCTCCTGCCTGTGTCAACAGACTCGTCCTTCACAACCGCACGGATGTTCCTGCCGTCATGCCGCAGGTTTGCGATCTTCGTTCCTGCGCCGAGGTTGCAGCCACGCCCGATGACGCTATCTCCGACATAACTGAGATGACCGATGTTTGTTCCGTCCATCACGATGCTGTTTTTTACCTCTACAGCATTTCCGATGCGCACGTTATCGCCTATAGCCGTACCGGGTCTGATAAAGCAGTTCGGACCAATATCGCAGTTCTCGCCGATGATCACAGGTCCTGTAATGTAAGAGCCGTTTCTGATGATGGTACCCTTCCCGACCCTGATCCTGCCGTGCAGTGTGGCGTAGGGCTCGACTATGCCTGCAATCTCTGCATCGGTACCAGCAAGCAGATATTCGTTTGCATCCAGCAGGTTCCACGGTCTTCCGATATCGATCCATGTATCGAGCATCGAGTAGCCGATATCGAGATCACTAACAAGCGCATTTATGGAATCCGTGATCTCGTATTCCCCGCGTACCGATTCCCCGGTCGCCCTGATGGCATCGAAGATGGTGTCGGAGAAGAGGTAGATCCCTGCATTCACCAGATTCCCGGCGGCATGGTCTGGCTTCTCGATGATCTCAACGACCCTACCGCCATCGGTCTTCACAACGCCGTATCCCGCGGGATTCTCCAGTTCCTTCGTTGCAAGGACGATGTCCTCTGTCCGCCCGATGAGAGAGCGAAGATCGGGCGGCGTAACGATCGCATCGCCGTTTAAGACGAGGAATCGACCTCCCACAGATCGGGAAGCCATCCCTATCGCATTGGCGGTGCCGAGTTGCTCTCTCTGCTCCACATAATCGATACGGACGCCAAGACGGCTTCCGTCTCCAAAATAATCCCTGATAACATCGCCCATGTACCCGACCACGCAGACGAAATCGTCGATCCCGGCATCCCTCGCAGATACGATGATATGCTCAAGTATCGGTCTGTTTGCAACCGGCAGCATCACCTTCGGGCACGATTCCGTCAGCGGACGCATTCTTGTCCCTTCACCTGCTGCGAGGATCACTGCTTTCATTGATTGCTCCTTTTACGATTTTATGTATCTCATGATATAATTTCTCGACCACATCCCGGGTCGCGCCCTCCACAGTGATCCGGATCAGGGGTTCTGTTCCTGAAGGGCGGACGAGCGCCCACGCGTCGTCGAATCCGAGCCGGATCCCGTCGATCGTGCTGATATCGGAAGAGGGAAGCGCGCGCAGTCCTTCCTCGATCCTCCTGTCAATGCCCAGCCCTGCTGGCTGTGGCATCGATGAATCCTGCAAGGATTCATTATCGAGATCTCCACGATATGAGATCGATCCGCGCTTTATCTCGTATTCGGGCATCGGCGAGAGATGACCGCTGAATCTTACGTCCTCCCTGCTCAGTAGCTCAACGAGTCTTGCTGCGGCATAGATGCCTTCAGGGCAGTACGATACTCGCGGAAATATCCATGTGCCGCTCGGCTCGCCGCCGAAATCAGCACCCGTGCGCTTCATCTCCTCTGCAATAAAGACGTCCCCGACCCGCGTTCTGATTATCTCGATGTCAGGGAGCACTGCATCGATGAGCATGGAAGTGTCCACAGGAACGACCATCTTCTTCCTTGCTTCATGCATTCCAAAGAACGCGAGGAGTTTGTCATTGCTGACAACCCCTCCCTGATCATCGACAGCGACCATCCGATCCGCATCACCGTCATGCGCAATCCCGAGATCGGCATTCGTACTGAGAACCACTGACTGAAGCGCAGTTAGTGTTTCGCTCTTCGGTTCGGGCTTGCGTCCCGGAAAAAATCCGTCTGGCTGGCTATTAAGGGTCACCACATCGCAACCCATCGCCCTTAACAGGTATGGTGTTGTGAGCGATGCTGCGCCGCACCCACAGTCCACAACCACCCGCATCCTCTTCTCGATCTTGACGCTTGCAAGGATCATCGATATGTGGTTAGAAACAGCGTTTCCATCCGTTCTGACCGGGTGCATCCGATCCCACGATGCAAGTTTGATATCTGCGTCCCCGGTCTCTCCGATCAACCGTTCGATCGTCTTCTGCTGCTTTGCGTCAAACGCCATCCCATCAGGATTGAAGAGTTTCACGCCGATGTACTCAGGCGGATTGTGAGAGGCGGTCACCATGATGCCGCAGTCGTAATCCCTCGCGGCGTAGGCAAGCGTCGGCGTTGCAACCATTCCAACCCGTGTAACCCTGCAGCCCACCGAGAGAAGCCCTGATATCGCCGCGTACTCAATCATCTCTGCTGCTCTTCTCGTGTCGTGCCCAACGACGACACTGCCCCTGCCCGTGCCAAACCCGCGCCCAATCCGGAGGGCTAATTCTGACGTAACCGCCTGATTTGCGATTCCTCGTATCCCGCTCGATCCGAATTTCATGGTATCACTTTATCCTACGTTGTCAATTTATCTGGTGCTTTGGTTATGATTCGCGTGTTTTTCAGATGTTCGAAGCTTATCGAAGCTTATGGTGGAAGAAACGAGACTTGGATATTAGCTACCGACCCCGCTCTGAAGAGTCTGTCCCATAATTAGATATTTCGCGAAATCGGATGCTTGTTTTTCGATATAACTCCCTGTCCGTGCTTCTTTTTGTTGTGATTTTGAATTGTGGGACAGCCTCTGAAGGGCGGGGCATCGCGGGGCCGGAGGTCGTGCGACGGGGTGCGCGTGGACAAACGTAGGGTGAAATCATGCCGACTCATTCTTAATTAGAGGGTGTTTAG
>JAUWCK010000089.1 GCA_030609345.1 Methanosarcinales archaeon
GTCGAATGTGTCAAGAAGGATTTAAGGATCGTGGAGGTTCCGATTACATATCTGCCAAGGCGCGTGGGCGCACCAACGAAACTAAACCCCTTAAAGGACGGAGCAAGGATCGGAATGACCATATACAAACTTGCGAAACTGTACAATCCGATGTTCTACTTCGGAGTGTTCGGAGCGATCTTTATGCTTTTCGGTGTCGGAATCGGCATCTATGTGGTGAATGAATGGCTACATAGTATCACGCACGTCCCGCTCACGATTCTTTCGACACTCCTCATCACCATCGGAATCCAACTATTCATCTTTGGCTTGATCGCAAACCTAATTGTGGCACTGCACCGGGAGACTCTGCGGGAGATCAGGCGCAAAATGCGCGATGTGCCGGAACAGGAAAAGGATTGACCGGATGGGATGATCACGAGGGTTTTAGGGCTTTATAAGGATCGCTGCACTCCTCTTAACCTCGATCTCCTCGACTTTATCGGCAATATCGGCAACCGTGCCTGTGACGATCTCTTCGTCATCCCATGAGGCATGATACACCACAGAAACTTCGGTATCCGGAGGATAGCCAACAATGTCCATGATCTCCCTGACGCATCGTGATCCGATGAAGATTGCCATTGTAGCGGCAGTGGCAGCGCCGTATCCGGACAGTTCCTCGATCGATCCGGATTCAAATCGGTAATCATCCCGCCACGGCTCTCCGGCAGGACGTATGACGATCAACGCCTGATCCTTTGTAAGTTCAGTCTCAAGCGATGCAGCGACCGCGGAGAGCGACGAAACGCCAGGGACGATCTCTCCTCGAATCCCTCGTTCTGCGAGCGCACGCAGATACACGGACATCCCCTCAAAGAGCGAGGGGTCCCCGCTGTGCAGTTTCACAACCGTCCTTCCTCTGCTGACTTCCTCGACGATGCACGCTATAACTTCCTCAAAACTCAGATCCCAGCTGTTTATCTTCGTTCCATCCGAGAACTCAAGTATCTCCGGATTGATTGAGGAACCTGGGTATATAACCGTGTCCGCGTCTTCGATCAATCGCTTTCCCCTGACTGTGATCAATCCGGCATCGCCGGGACCTGCGCCGATGAAAGATACGCCCATACATTTATCTCTAAAATAACTCGTATTCCAGCCGTTTCTTGTCAGGATCGTAGATGCAGGTCGGATCTCCGCCATAGAAATCGTCTCCGTAGAAATACGCCTTCTGGCGGCAGCCTCCGCAGACATCCAGATACTCGCACCGTCCGCACGTGCCTGCAAGCGTCATCCTCCGCTCCCTGATCTCAAGCAGTTGTTTTCCTGGGTGTTCGTTCCAGATCTCATTGAACGAACGCTCTCTGACATTACCAACCGTCATCTGCGGTGTGAAATGGCACGGATTCACATTTCCGAGATAATCCACATTCGCAACCTTGTTTCCGATCGAACAGCCGCCTGAAATCGTCAAAAGTTCCCTGACCTTATCGAACCGCTCAGGATCCTCCCGTTTCAGGCGTTCAAGGATGTAAACCCCATCCATCGGCGAATCCGTCGTCAATATCTCGATCTCCTTGTCCCGAAGTTCGATTGCACTGTCATAGAGATACTTGAGCACCTGCGTCCGCTGCTCCTTCGTGACGTCCAACTCCATGATCCCTTTTCCGCGCCCGGTCGGCACGAGGTGGTAGAGGCAGAACCTTGGTATCTCTTTCTCGACGCAGAGATCGAGCAGTTTCGGAACTTCCTGCCAGTTTTCCTTGTGTATAGTAATACGGAGCCCCGTTTTCAGTCCTGCTTCCTGCGCGTTCGCTATCCCTTCCATCGCGCGGTCAAAAGCCCCTTTTACGCCGCGGAACGAATCGTGCATCTCTGCATTGGCTGCATCCACGCTAACCCCGACATACCTGATATCTGCCTCTGCCAGCAGCGCAGCCACCTCCGGAGTGATCAGCGTTCCGTTTGTGGATACCACCATGCGAACACCCTTCTCTTTCGCATGGAAGGCAAAGGGAAAGAAATTTTCACTGATGAGCGGCTCTCCGCCGGTTGCGATGAGCATCGGTGTGCCAAACGAAGCCATCTCATCGATGAAGCGTATCCCTTCTTCGAGCGTCCATTCATCGGGATGTTTCGACCTTGCATCCATATAGCAGTGTTTGCACGAGAGATTACACTCACGCGTGATGTTCCACATGATGATAGGCTTGACATCGGAAGAGAACCTGATCAAGTCGTCCGGTGCCTCTGCACATGCAAGCTCCCTCGCACGCATCGCCTCCCAGACTGTAGCGCGGTCTGCAAGTACCTTTGAGAAGATGATCATGCCGTTGACTCTGGACGCTTCTGTGATAAACGTTATGATGGACGTTATGATGGTGGGGCTGTGGCGGATAATGGTGCGGAGGAATGCTTAACTATGGCAATCCCTCGGTTCAGTCCCCGAGAAGCCCTCCAAGTCCGCTCGATGTCGAACCGGATGTTCTGCCTGCTGGCAGGAATGCCCGCAGCGCGGATGCGAGATTTGCTATCGTCATCGACTGGAGGATGATGTGACCCGGACCGGTCAGCGTTGTCAAGAATATCCCCTCGCCCCCGAAGAGCGACGTCTTAATCCCGCCAGCACTCGTGATGTCGTACCCAACAGTGGCATCGAATCCCACGACCGAGCCTGTATCGACCTTCACAGACTCGCCTTCCGAGAGGTCCATCTCGACGAAGTCTCCGCATGCGTGTATGAAGACGGTGCCATCGCCACTGAATTTCTCAAGAATGAAACCCTCTCCACCGAAGAATCCTGCTCCAAGCTTCTTCGTGAACGTAATATCCAGATGAACGCCGCTTTCCGCACAGAGGAACGCATCCTTCTGCGCAAGAAACTCGGTTCCGTGCAGTTCGATTGGTCTGATTCTCCCTGGCACATTTCCTGCGAATGCCACATATCCGCTGCTGCCGGCAGGTGTGAATTCGGTGAGAAAGAGAGATTCCCCACTGAGTTTCCGCTTGATTCCACTAAAGAGCCCGCCTTTCATCTTTGCCTCCATCTGCATGTTCGGGCTCATGTGATTCATCGCGCCAGCTTCGGCGTACACGATCTCGTTTCCATCCAGATGCAACGTGACAATCTGCAGGTTATCCCCTGTGATCTCGTATCTCATGGTTACCACCGATTGAATATACGGGTCAGGACGTATAAATGTAATCGACGGAGATCGGAGATTTTCAGATGCTGCCTGATGAGGGCGAGGGTGAACATATACGTTCAGGTTAACTGTGCGCAGCTCCTAACTCATAAGGTTCACGCCACCCGGGGTGCGTCACCCGGACCCCCCAAACGTGGGATTGCGCTCGATCCAGTCGCCATCGCTGTCAGTATCGAGCCCATCGATTCGCCGCTGCCATGATATCCCTTCTGTCGAATGCGTGTATTCGATGCTGCTGTCAACCTCCTCGCCATTGTGGTACAGAAGCACCTGCCCGTCGCCGTTGTCGAGTTGTACCTTTGTTGTCAGGTAATATCCGTATGGCTCGATGGTCGTGCCTGCCGGAATATTGTAGGTAGCACCATCCTCATTTTTGAGAACCCATCCGCCGATATCGACCGGATCACCGCCGCAGTTGTACAGTTCCGTGGTCTCGTTTCCACGATCCGTCCCTATCGGATTCGGCATCAGTTCGTTGATCACAATCTTCGGAGCGGACGATGGGGTAGGCGCGGGAGTAGGGGTGGTGGTGGGCGTAGTGGTAGGTGTGGGCGAGGGCTCGGGTTCGCCCGGATCCGGATTCACGACCGTCAGCACGAAATCCTGCTCTGCAAGGTTATCGGACGGATCCCTGCATTTCACACGGACGCTGTATGCTCCGACCTGAAGCGGATCGTCCGGATCGAATGAAGCGCCCAGCCCGGATCCGCCACAGGTGATGGTGTACCTCAATATCACGCCGTGGTAAGGACCGACTACCGATATGAAGAGTGTTGGGATGTCGATCGGTTCATTGAAAGAGACCACGATATCATCGTTCACACCGATGAAATCGTTGACAAGTGTTATATTCGGAGGAGTCTTGTCCGGAATGGAATTCGCAACCCCGGGTGTTCCGATGCGCCCGCACTCATATCCCAGTGATGTGTGCCAGTTATCCGGATTTGTTCCATCCACCGGTGAGATTCGCTCCATAGACTGTCCGACAGCATCGTTCTTCCCGGCAAACCAGTTCCCATCATGGTTCACGATATCGACCCTCTTCGAGATCGGCGGAAAGCCGCCAAAGAGTTGCAGAACCTCTCCGCTGTTTTTAAGGGCTATGTTTGAGATCTGATCCGGTTCGCAGGTCGTGGCATCGTTTTCCGCGATCAGGTAATAGCCACGCGATGCTATGATCGCACCCGGTTCGATTGTGATATCGATGGTGTCGTTGACCGCTCCCACGCCCCTCGTGATCGTCCAGTTTCCGATGCAGATGGTGTGATCGAGCGTGCTATATAGCTCGATGTACTCCTTCTCATCCCACATGACTTCGCTGATCACCACATCATAGAGCATCGGATCGTATCCCTGCGCGGGCTCTGATGTGGCATTGACCGAGGTATTGGCATTGAGGGGGGTTGCCGCTGCTGATGCCGCCTGCATGTCATCGGACATTCCCGTCTGCAGAACTGTATGATTGGAATTATCGGTTGCGACTGTGAGGTCAAGTAAGCACTCCCGGCTCATGGGCAGCGTCCGTTTCTGATCTACCGGTGCTGCGGATTGCATCGATGGTGTTTGTATCCGGAACGAGATGTACTCCTCTGTATCAGGATGCGCGAATACATTGAGATCGTACCACCCCGGTGCTGTGATGCCTGTAACGCCGCAGGTCTTGTCCCCGATCTTTGCGAGTAGGGTGGTCTGCACCGGCGCAGGCGCGCCCTCGATGCTAACATTCCCGTAAAAGCGGAAACAGAACGATTCAGGTTGCTGTTGCGTTTCATCTTTGGTGGCATTGACAAACATCACCAGTACGACTGCTACAACCGCCACCAAAAATAACACAATGGCAGCTTTTTTCGTGGCAGATGCGATCATATCAGGATCATCGAGTGGTTGACACTTATATGTTATGGTGGACGCCCATCCTCATCTCGTCTGTCTCGACCCAGTACCAGTGCTTGATCTGACAGCCTCCCACAGACCCCTCCACGACTCCCCCGGATACACCACACCATCTTCAGTGATAACAGCAGTAACGTTCTCCATCGGCGTTGCATCGAACGCGGGATTATACACCGCGGCATCTGCTGGCGCAAGCATCACATCCCTGATGCGTCGCAGTTCATCGGGATCCCGCTCTTCGATTATGACGTCGCGCTCAAGCCGGGTGGAATCGAACGTGGAGATCGGTGCTGCAACATAAAACGGTATCTTATGCTCTTTTGCAAGCACCGAATGGGTATACGTCCCGATCTTGTTAAAGACCGCATCCTTCGTGATCCGATCCGCGCCAACGATCACCTTGTCGATCAA
>JAUWCK010000162.1 GCA_030609345.1 Methanosarcinales archaeon
CACAATTTTGTGCACGGTTATTAGGAGGTGATCCAGCCGCAGATTCCCCTACGGCTACCTTGTTACGACTTAACCCTCCTTGCGAAGCCCAGATTCGAATCCCCCATAAGGAAGACCCTCATCCAAACCTCACTCAGATGGTTTGACGGGCGGTGTGTGCAAGGAGCAGGGACGTATTCACCGCGCTGTGTTGAAACGCGATTACTACGGATTCCAGCTTCATGAGGGCGAGTTGCAGCCCTCAATCCGGACTTCGATTGGGTTTAGGAGATTGCCTTCACCTTTCGGTGTTGATTCCCATTGTCCCAACCATTGTAGCCCGCGTGTAGCCCGGGAGTTCCGGAGCATACTGACCTACCGTAACCCGCTCCTTCCTCCGCTTTAGCAGCGGCGGTCCCCACAAAGTACCCATCACCCCGAAGGGTATGCTGGCAACTGTGGGCACGGGTCTCGCTCGTTGCCTGACTTAACAGGATGCTTCACAGTACGAACTGACGACGGCCATGCACTTCCTCTCAGCGGATCTGGTAAGGTCTTCAGCCTGACCTTCATGCTGCTGTCTCCCCCGGTAAGATTTCCGGCGTTGAATCCAATTAAACCGCAGGCTCCACCCGTTGTAGTGCTCCCCCGCCAATTCCTTTAAGTTTCAGTCTTGCGACCGTACTTCCCAGGTGGCTCGCTTCACGGCTTCCCTACGGCACCAGATACGGTCACACCGTACCTGACACATAGCGAGCATCGTTTACGGCTGGGACTACCCGGGTATCTAATCCGGTTTGCGCCCCCAGCTTTCGTCCCTCACCGTCAGACCCGTTCTGGTAAGACGCCTTCGCCACAGATGGTCCCCCAGGGATTACAAGATTTCACTCCTACCCCTGAAGTACCTCTTACCTCTCCCGGTCTCAAGTTCGACAGTATCCCTTGGCAGTCTGATTGTTAAGCAACCAGATTTCCCAGAGGACTTATCGAACCGGCTACGGACCCTTTAGACCCAATAATAGCGGCTACCACTCGGGCCGCCGGTGTTACCGCGGCGGCTGGCACCGGTCTTACCCGGCCCTTGCTATCTTGTGCGTTTTAGGCACAAGGACAGCCAACATTAGATGCTGGCACTCGGAGTTCCCTTATCATGCTTTCGCACATTGTAAAGGTTTCGCGCCTGCTGCACCCCGTAGGGCCTGGATTCGTGTCTCAGAATCCATCTCCGGGCTCTTGCTCTCACAACCCGTACCCGTCGTCGGCTAGTAGGTACGTTACACCCACTACAACCTGATAGGCCGCAGACCCATCCTTGGGCGCCGGAGCTTTGGATCAAGGTGCATTCCAGCATCCCTGATCTATCCGGTATTATCCCCAGTTTCCCGGGGTTATCCCAGTCCCAAGGGTAGGTTATCCACGTGTTACTGAGCAGTCCGCCAAGGTTTCCGAAGAAACCTTTAGACTCGCATGGCTTAATCGAACTCCGATAGCAGTAACCTCTGGCAGGATCAACCAGAATTGAAGCACACATTTGGAATTGATAGGTTTTCACTACCGATCGGAATTAACCAAATATCAGGACCAATGTCAGACGGAACGATCTTCCGTCTCCATCAAATACAACGTGGTCAGAAGATGTCTGACCACGAAAATGGAGGTGATAGCATAACATCAGCAACCGTTGTATATAAAGATTTCTGATATCGTCGCGTCTATGTTCAATCTCCACCCACAATTTATCTTCGAAAGTCTGTGGAATCTTCTGCAGCACCGCGAAGCCGACAATCGCCATCCACTCAAACTACCGCTGACAGCCGCTTCTCTGCCCTTCTCTGCACCTCATCGAAGAGATTTCTCCCATACGCATCGATTCCGACGATGAGCGGTCCGAAATCACGTATCTCCAGCACCCAGACCGCTTCTGCCATGCCAAGATCGATCCAGTGTACGCCGCGCACCGCGCTGATATGATCTGCTGCCACTGCCGCGCACCCGCCTGTGTATGCAAGATACGCGCACCGATCCCGCATCGCATCAGCGATCGACATCCCACCCTTGCCGATTATGGCATGGACACCAAATCGATCCAGAATATCAGTGGTCTGCGAGTTCAACCGACTGCTCGTGGTTGGACCTGCCGCGATCACTTCCCATGACCCCTCCGCGCCCCTGACAATCGGTCCGCAGTGATAGATCACGGCATTCTCAAGATCGAACGGAATCTCGGATTCCTCTGATGCCGCCAGTATGCGGCCGCAAGCCCGATCTCTAACCGTCATAACAGTCCCGTTCAGGTACACAAGATCGCCTGCACGTAATCTGGTAACATCAGAGATGGTAAGCGGGGTACTCAGGTGGTGGGTGGTCATGGTGCTCTCTCTGGCACGGCGGGTTAAAAGATTGTTTGCGGCAGACCGATCGGACTTTTTGTGGGCTATAGCCATATACAGCGCAGAAGATGGGTTATTGGGTCGCAAGTTCCGGGCTGACGACTTGGCACGGCACCAGAGCAATCTTTAAATATGATGTACAACTATGGACATTATTGTACAAAGTTATACGGTGAATGCGATGATAACTCCGAACCCACAGGAACTGACCGCGCTTCTCGAATCGATAGAACCGCCCGCGATAATCCAGTTGATCGCAAAAACGACCGCGCGGTGCACGCCTATCGACCTGTACACCATGCTAAAATCAGAGAGCCCGAAATACTCCTATCTGCTCGAGTCTGTGGAAAAGGAGAAGCATCATGCGCGGTTCTCGTTCGTGGGCTCTGATCCGGACGCGGTCATCACGATAAGCGGGAGGGACATCTCACTTCAGTACGAGAGATCGACGCCGCTTATCAGACGGATCGAGGCAGATTTATCAGACCTGCACGAGAGTGGCGTGATACGTCCGGAATACGACGTTCTGGATGCATTAAAACCGATCATACCGCGTGTGCCCTACATCTGCACGAAAAACTTCGATCGGCAGGTGTTTTCTGGCGGTGCGATCGGATATAATGGTTACGACATCGTATACGACTGCTGGCTGGATATCGGACGACGCGATCATGCAACAACACCGGATGCGCAGTTCATGCTCATTACACATACCGTTATCTTCGATCACCTGACCGGCGAGGTTTATATCATCTTAACTCCATTTTTACAGGATTTTAGCGGAGATGAGATCGCGAGAATGTACCGGAACGCCGAATCCGATGCAGCGGCTATGATCTCTGCTATCAGAAGGGCGGAAGAACTTAATTCGGGAGGGCAGACCTCTGGTGGCGGGCACGGTCAGATGGCGATGACCGCGAATGTGGGGCAGGACGAGTTCGAGACGATGGTCAGAACAGCGAAGCAGCACATCGTCGATGGCGACATCTTCCAGGTTGTGCTGTCCAGACGATACGAGGCAACAAACACCTACAGCCCGGTAGAACTGTACACGAGGTTACGGGATGTCAATCCAAGCCCGTACATGTATCTATTTGAATTCGGGGAGACTAAAATCGTTGGTGCGAGCCCTGAAACGCTCTTTACGGTTCACAACCGGAAATTGATCACCAACCCGATCGCTGGCACCTGCCCGCGGGGCGAAACCGATGCGGAAGACGCAGAACTTGCCGAAAAACTGCTGAGCGATGAAAAGGAGCGGGCAGAGCATGTGATGCTCGTCGATCTCGGCAGAAACGATGTGCGGATGGTGTCGAAACCGGGAACGGTTCGAGTCGAGGATTTCATGACTGTGCGGAAGTACTCGCATCTCCA
>JAUWCK010000073.1 GCA_030609345.1 Methanosarcinales archaeon
CTGCTCGGATGCGAGATCCTCATACAATCGGTAGACGATGCTCACTGTGAGTAGAAGTCCGGTACCGCCTGCGCCGCCGACCGTCCCCAGCATCGATGCTACGAGCGTGAGCGCGCCGATCAATGCGCCGCCGATGATCGTCACCTTTGGCACGTACCGTTCCATGACCCGCTCAATGCTCTGCGGACTTCGCCTGAACCCGGGAATCTGCATTCCGGACTGGAACACATTCTGCGCCACGTTCTTTGCGCCCATGCCGGTGGTCTCGATCCAGAAGAGAGCAAAGATGATGCCACCAACGATCAGCATCGTGGCATCACAGAAGACATGGAGTATGATCTGCCACAGTTCCGGTGCCGCCACTGCAAGAGCCGGTGATGAATAATTCGCCGCGACAAGCGACGGGATCCAGTCGTGCGGGCTGTTGATCGGTGCGAGATAATACATGATCCCGCCAAGCGGTGTGGTTCCGCTGAATTCCCCGAGTATCGTGATCCCTTTACCCGATAGCATCATACCGATCATCTGGATATTTGCCTGAAGCGCCCGCACAAGGATCATCGGAAGCACGCTTGCATATATGAGTTTTATCGGAAATCGCCCTCTTGCACCACGAACCGCGCTATGCGCAAGCGGAATCTCTATCCTGGTACTCTCCACAAAGACGACGAAGAGGAAGATGACGATGGTTGTGACCAGCGCAAGGATTCCTGTGTCGATCAGGATAGGGATCAGGTCTGTTGGCAGCAGTCCTTCGTGCACAAGATACACCCACCGTGGAAGCAGCCCGATCGGAATAAGTTCACCTTTCAGTGGTATCCAGCTGAACAGTCCTGTGATGATCTGCTGGGAGACGCCGGCAACGATGAAGAGCCCCACACCTGATCCGATGCCCCACTTGGAGATGATCTCGTCCATAAACAGGATCAGGACACCGCCAGCGCATATCTGGATTAAGAGCAGGAGCATGATTGTAGACGTGCTGACACCAAGATCCGCCGCAACGATGGTTGATGGTTCAATATATCCGCCGAGCACCTGCGGAAGTGCCGTGAATAGGATCATCGCGAAGACGAGTAGCTTCTGTGCGCCCTGGAATAATGCCTGATCATGCGGATCGGACATGTCGAGATTTATGACCTTTGCACCAACAAGCAGTTGCAGGATGATCGAACCCGTAACGATCGGACCGATCCCGAGAAGCATCAGTGTTCCGCCCTGCCCTGCAAAGAACGCACGGTACATGTGGAACATATCGACCGATTCAGGCGACATGCCAAAGAGCGGGACGTTTGAGAGTGCGAAATATAAGGCGAGAATGCCTGCAGTCCATGCAAGCTTCTTCTTGAGGTGCACATGCCCCTCAGGGCTTGTGACCGCTGGCAATCTGGCAAGGATCGGTGCGATAGCTTCTCTGAAACTCATTGCAACACCACTAACCACTTAATTAAATATGAATCACTGTTCCGCCTGCGTTCTCGATCTTCGTGACCGCGTTCGCAGAAAACGCCGATGCGGATACTGCCAGCGCCCTGTTCACCCTGCCAGTGCCAAGAACCTTGTCGATACCGAGTATGTTAACATCGATATGCACCGCGCCATCCTTCTCTTCGGCAAACCCTGCGCGCAGCAGTTGGGGTATCCTTGAATCGAGTTCGCACACGTTGATAGTGTTCGTGCTGACAATGATTTTTTGGGGGCGTGTGAACCCATGCTTACCATACGTATATCCGCGCAGCAGTGCTCGCGTCGCATGGTGCTTGCCTGCGCCACACTTGCCGCGTCCGCCCCGGTTTCCCGCACCCCGCCGGTTCTTGTGAGTACCTCCGCCACATGTGCGTGATCCTCGAAATTTCTTTGTATTCATCCTTGCTTAATCTCCGTGTTTGTCAATTTGTGCACAACGCTAATAAATTTATGTAGATATTGGTATTAAACCTGTTCCTGAGATGCCGTATCTATCATTTCCCTACGGGAGTGCCGGTAATCTCTGTTTTCAGAATTTCAACCCTGCGCATCGGATATATGGTTTTGATACTGCGGTAAACCTTTGCGGAAAGCTTTCCGTTCACGACCTCTTCGATTAACTTCTCGAAATCAAGTTTCCTTGCGCGATCGTAGATAAGTTCTTCCACACTCTTGCGTACCGCCTCGATCTGGCTTGTTTTTGCACGGTGCGTCGTGAAACAGGTTGGTTTTATCCGCATCCGGTACCCATCTTTCGTATATACTTCCAGATTTGCATCGATGCGCGACGTCTGGCGCTTGATCAGCGATCCGATGTAATCGTTCGTCATCTGATGCCCGGTGAATGATGTGCCTGCCGTATCTCCGCTCACATCAGTGATCTTGAAGTGTAGTTTGGTGTTCTGTTTCGAATAATCCTTGACCATATCGCCGACCGTGACACTGAACGTCCGTCCGATCAGTTTCTCTGGCGCATCTGCTAACGTCTCGCCTATGACCGCCCTGCCAAACATCTCAGGAGATACGATCTGGTACCATTTCTTTGTCTTCCAGCGATCGGTCTTTCTTACCGTTTTTCTTGCCAATGTTTTTCCTCCGGATGATGGTTATGTTGCTACTTTAGTGATTATAAAGATTATGTACTATGAAACCAATCCGGTCTTATGCTGATGGAACTGCTGATCCTCATATCGTCCGCCGTTTTCCTGGCGTATTCGAGCGACTGGTTCACTGGCGGCGCATCAAGACTCGCAAAGGCAGTTGGAGTGTCAGAGTTCCTGATCGGGGTGACTGTGGTTGCGATCGGAACCTCGCTTCCCGAGATCGTCGTATCCGTGTACTCTGCCATCACAGGTAATCCCGAGCTTGCCGCCGGAAACGTAGTCGGAAGCAACATCACCAACGTCGCGCTGGTGCTTGGCGCGGCATGTATAATCAGCCCCATCGTCATCGATCGCAGTATTTATCATGATGTGAAGATCCATGTCCTGATACTTGCAATAGTATCGTGCTACTTCTTATATGCCGGCAGGATTGCACGTGTGGAAGGTCTGCTGCTTGTCATGATGTACGGGTGGTATATCTGGGACGGATACACCAGACACCGGTCGACACACCCGGTTCCTGAGATTCGCGGTAACAGAAAGGATCTTGTGCGGTCTCTCGGGCAGACCATTGCAGGGGGTCTTGGCGTGTTCGTGGCATGTAATTTCCTGGTGGACGCTGCCGTCGATATCGCATCAGAACTGGGACTCTCCACAACGGTCATCGGACTGACGCTGGTAGCACTCGGCACATCGCTTCCCGAACTTGCAGTATCGATCGCAGCCGCCCGGAAACGGTGGGGTAAGATGGTTCTTGGGAATGTTATCGGAAGCAACATCGCAAACATCCTGCTCGCTCTTGGGATCGGCGCGGGATTCCGCACCATTCCACTGGAAGATGCAATCGTTGACAACGTCGTCCTGATGGTCTTCCTGGCGATGGCTATGGTGATCTTCGTGAGATATCGAGGCGTATTTGATAGGAGGGTCGGCATCCTGTTTATCATGGTCTACGTGGCATTCATTGCGATGATTTTTATGGCAGATTAGTTAGAATCGGCATCTGGCAGACTAATGTTTTGGTGGGGACTACCTAAAGAGGCTTGATAGGCATCGTTTTTGGGCGGATCTTTGAAAGATGAGTTGATTGGTAGATTAATTTTTGGGATTCCCTAATGCGTCCCTGCAGGGCGTTAACAGCGCCTTCCGCTACAGATCACCGCAACTGCGCATGAAGCCGTATGATGTCAGACTTCGTCACTATGCCAAGTATCTTTGACTGGTCATCCGGATCGACCACCGGAAGTCTCCCGATGTCATTCAGCACAAGTTTGCGTAGTGCATCCTCAAGCGACTCATCAGGATATGTTACAGTAAGCGACATGGCGGCTGTCATTACCTGCTCAACGAGCACCGCTTCGCGATCCTCCGGAGGCACGCGTTCGGCATCCTTGAATGTCACGATGCCGACAAGCCGGTTATCATCGAGTACAGGATACCCGATGTGCCCGTACTTGGTGATCAGGTTCAGCACGGTCTGGACGTTGTTTGACGGATGTGTCGGCATGATATCGACAGACATCGCATCGCTCACGGATGCGTTCTCAAGAATATCGATCGTCAGTTCCTCGCGGTGCGCTGGCGAATCCACCCTTGCAGGAACCTGCTTTTCATAGATCGTCCAGTTGCTTGTCACAAGGTACGCAATGGTCGAGGCAAACATCAGCGGCGGCAGCAGATTGTAGTTTCCAGTGAGTTCGGACACGATCACGATTGCCGCAATCGGAACGCGTGCGACTCCAGATAGGAGCGCTGCCATACCGATGAGAACGAACGATGTGGACTGCATATCACCGATGATCCCAGGGAAAAGAGCATGTGCCGCAATGCCGAATGCACCGCCAAGTGTAGCGCCGACTGCAAGTGTTGGTGCGAAGACGCCGCCGCTGCCGCCAGAACCAAGGGTGAATGAGGTGGCAAGGATCTTGGCTAAAACAAGCAGTATCAGAACCTCTACTGCCAGTTCCCCATCTATTGCAGACTGTATCGACTCATAACCACCTCCGAAGATACAGTAGCCGTATCCGCAGCTCTGGTGTACGGACAAAACGAGCAATCCAAGCAAAAGTCCGCCGATCATCGGCTTGAAATGGTTTTTTATCTTCCATTTTTTGAAGAGATCGCGTATTCCATGAAACGTCTTGATGTGGAGGATGCCCACAAGACCGCACAAGATGCCGAGTGTTGCATCGAATACAAGTTCAGTCGGGTGTGTGAATGTGTAATCCGGAGTCGTGAAGAGGGATCCCCATCCGAAGACCGAACAGAAGACCGAATACGCAATGATGGACGAGATGAATGCCGGAACAAGCGACTCGAATTCCGAGTCCCTTTTGTACAACACGCTGATTGCGAAGAGGGCGCCTCCGAGTGGCGCACGGAAGATGCTGCCGATCCCACCTGCTGCGCCGCACAACAGCATCAGCCTCCGTCCATTGTCGTCGAGTTTCAGTTTGTCTGCAAGATATGACCCAAAACCAGCACCGATCTGTGTGATAGGACCTTCCCTGCCCGCGCTCCCGCCGGTGCCGATGGTGATCGCAGAGGCGATTGTCTTGACGATTGGGATTCTGCCTCTGATCCGTCCCTGTTGCTGGTGGTACGAATCGATCACCGCATCAGTCCCCTCACCAACCGCCTCTGGTGCATATCGATATGTTATAAGACCTGCAATAAGTCCGCCTATGGCTGGTATCGCCACAAGATACCATGTGTGCAGATCTGCAAGCGAGCCTGGTGGAATGACCGATGGCACCGATAGTAGTGGCTGTTCACAGCCTGTGGAGGTGCTATAACAATACCCGATACCTCCGAGTACATAGTGCGATACGACCGATAACAGGCTGTAGAAGATTACCGCACTCGCGCCGGCAGCCAGTCCGATTAAGATGCTGTATGGAACCCAGTGCTCGATATACTCAAAATTTAACTTCCGCAGGTGATCTCTGGCAACTACCGATGATATCTTCCTGCTATTCTTCACTGTGATTCCTCAACTTATATGTTACGACTGTAAGATATTTAAGGAGGGGTGTGGCTTAAACGGCATGGTGCAGGAGAGATTCTGGTAAACGAGAGGAGAGCTGTGACATTACGTATCCACAGACGATACGAGCTAACGCTCGGTACAAGAAAAAAAAGAAAAAGGAAAGGCGACTATGTCGCCTATACGCCTGCTGGTATAACCAGACTGCGCTCGCCTGCTGGTCGGAACGTTCGCATCGCACCCTTGGCGTACTCCTTCCTGATGTAGGAGAAGTCGAACACCAGTGATGGGTCAGCGAAGCAGACCTTAACGAGTGGGTTGCAGCAGTATGCATCATGTGCACCTGCGTGCGCTGCACCAGTGAATCCTGCGTACTCGCCCTGGTGACCTACGTTCATCGCGTAGTTCGGGTAGTTTGCGCCTCTGAGTTCGAGGCAGCATCCCTCGTC
>JAUWCK010000259.1 GCA_030609345.1 Methanosarcinales archaeon
GGATCTCAGCCGTTGTTGGGAGCGAGTAGAGAACTGCGTCGAGCACCGATTTGAGTCCCTTGCGCGGGTATCCCTGCGAATAACCAACCCCGTTTGATGCAAGTCTGCCAATGGATGTAAGCGGGCTGGAAACATTTTTAAGCGGGTTTGAGGATGCAAATGAGCTGTTCAATCTCGCCTGAAGGGATGCATGAAGGTTGGACGGTAATATGGATCTGAGTATGGATTCAGTCTGCTGCGGATCTTCGTTCTTCCCAACAAGGTTTTCAAACTGTTCCTGCGTGACGCTGTCCCTGATAAAGTTGCTGCCGGTAAGGATCCTGTGGATGGACGTCTCTTTCATCGACTTGCCCGACAAAAAGTATGAGATTGTGTCGACAAAATCATACGCATCTTTTGAGAGTGTGCGCGGAAGCGTTTCATACACCGACTGTTTGGAGAGATCTATGCCAAAAGTAGAGAGCGTAAGCACTTTGGTGATAGCCGGGGTCAGAACGAGCCTATCCTTCTTCGAAAGTACATCGAATGTCA
Source organism: Methanosarcinales archaeon (assembly GCA_030609345.1). The sequence continues at coordinate 532 of JAUWCK010000259.1, forward strand.
TAAACTCCTTTAGATTCGAAGGGAGCTTGACAAAACTGTGCTCAGTTCTTATATAGTAATACCCATGATCTTCAAACACAGGTACATGATCAAAATAATTATCCATCAATCTCTTTAAGGGACCAATCGCAAGATGCGTGATGGCATGTGGTCCGGTATCGACCTGGAAACCGTCGATCGTATAGCTGTTGCAGTTTCCGCCAACGTACCGGCTTTTTTCAAGCACCAAGACTCTCTTACCGTGCTTTGACAGCGTCAGTGCAGCCAGAAGTCCACTTATTCCTGCGCCGACAACAATGGCATCATACTTCTTCTCCATTTTCACACTCTTGTTAGTTAGTGAGATTGCCAGACATCATCTAAATCCAATGATATTCAAACTTTTTATCCACCTCCTATCGATCCCGCCTCTTTCCCATGCACGATATCGATCTTCTTCACACAACTGGTTTTGATGTCGTGCTCCTCTGTAACCGGGCGCAGATCACTTAAGCGTTACTTTTCTGGTGATCGCCCCGATATCCACACCGCCTCTTATTTTTCGACCAGTTTTTGGATGGTCTTTTCAAGTTCTGTGATCTTATCTTCCAGACGAGAAACATCGTCCTTCAATGCGATCTTTGATTTACCGAGGGCGTTCTGCACATCCTTCGAGATTTTTTCATCGAAGTCCTGCATCTGCTTCTTTTTCTCGGTCAGGAGTTCGTGAACGAGGGTTTTTCCTTCCTCTTTGTTCATCTCTCCTTTTTCAACGAGTTCGTTCACGACCTGCTTGATCTTCTCCTCGGTGATGGACAGCACGCCAATTCCAAGGAGCCCTACCTTCCTGAGTGATTCTATCATGGTAATCCTCCAGATAGTACAAGACATGCATCTGATATATATCTTTTGGCAAAGGGGCTGGAGAAGTTTTAAAATGGGGGTAGCCAAACGAATACTGGGGAAAAATAATGTCCATACACAAAATAAGAGTTGTCTCACGCACATACCGCCACATCGAGCGTTACCGCCAGATTATCTCCGTTCTGTTCAAATACGGCTTTGGCGATGTTATAGACATCCTCCATATCGGGCATTACATCGAGATCGCGCTACCAAAAAGGATCAGAAGAGAGCATGAGACGATCGAGGAGTTCACCCTGCCAGAGAGGGTGCGGATGGCAATGGAGGAACTTGGTCCCACCTTTGTGAAGATGGGGCAGATTCTATCCACCCGTCCTGACCTGATCCCGATGGAGTTCATCACCCAGTTTGAGAAACTCCAGGATGATGTGCCGCCATTTCCATTTTCTGATGTTAAAAAAACAATCGAATCCGAACTGAAAGCCCCGATTGCCACGATATTTCAGGACTTTGATGAGACTCCGGTCGCAGCAGCCTCCCTCGGACAGGTGCATCGCGCCACACTCGCAAATGGAGAGGATGTGGCTGTCAAGGTGCAGCGTCCTGACATCAAAAAGACGATTGAGGTCGATCTGGAGATCATGTTTCATCTGGCAACGCTTCTGGAGCAGAATGTGGATGCCTGTCAGATATACCATCCCACAAGGATTGTTATGGAATTTGCAGACACTATTAAGAAGGAGATCGATTACAAGAACGAGGCGTTCTATATCGAGCGATTTGCAAGGCAGTTTCTAAACGATCCAACGGTTTACGTGCCAAAAGTCTTTTCCGAGGCAACAACTGCGAAGGTTCTCACGATGGAGTACATCGATGGCGTCAAAGTGTCGGACATCGATCGGCTGGAAAAGGAGGGTTTTGACAGGAAAGTGATAGCAGCACGCGGCGCAGACCTG
>JAUWCK010000002.1 GCA_030609345.1 Methanosarcinales archaeon
CCATCGGAAGCGTTCACGAGAAAATTGAGACCAGGGGATATATTTCATGCCATGGTGAACTTGTTTGGGTGGTGATTAGTATGAGAAAATCTACTTGAAGTAATACTGAAATAGGCGAAATCATTTCAGGAAAACACAAAACCGTAATGTGAGCAAAGAGTCAAGTTCTTCTTTGTAGGTGGTGTCCGTCTGGTTCAAGCAGTTGACGATGGTGTTTTTGAAATCCTTAAACTCGGAATAATATTTCGAATATAAACACTGTTTCTGAACGAACTTCCATAATCGTTCAATAATATTTAAATTGGGTGAATACGGAGGAATGTAAAGTAATTCGATATCAAGGGATTCTGCTAACTCCCAAACAAGTTTGCACTTCTGATATCTAACATTGTCCAAAACAAGGGTGATTGGGACTCTATTATCAAGGCGCGAAATGCGCCACAATAAATCACAAAAGCTCTGAGCGTTGATATACGTATTGTTGGTAACAGTGATCAATTCGTGAGTTACAGCATTTAACGCACCCAAAACATTGAACCGCTTTCTGCCAGAAGGGGCTTTAATAAACAATCTCTTAAAAGACCACAATATTCCGAGAAAGGGAGCCATATTCAAGGATGATCAGCTCGGTATAGGTCACATCCTGCATGTTTATCGTGTCGTCTTCGTTTGCGTTTCCGAAGATGCCGAGAGTGTAGTCGGATGCTGCGGCTGGCAGCGCAAGCAGCAGCAATCCCACGGTTATTCCAGCCAATATTGTATTCATTCCCATTGTGTAATTACCTCCTTATGATTTGTTTGTTGTTCTGTACAATCATTCACGTAATACGTGTCACATAGCGCATGTGCATCATAGATATTTAATTCAAAACTTAAAACTTTCGATGATTATTTTCATAATATATTGCCTTCTTGTTCTTTGCGCATCACCAGAACAATGCCAGCGCAAAGATCACCGCAAGCATGATCCCGGTCCTTATCGCTGTTGCTATCACGAGTATCTGTATTCCAATCCTCTGACCGAATGACATAGTGTGGTATCAAGTATTTCGCCACCCATGGCACTCAATAGAACATCACCAACGAGCAGCGTCAGAATGACTTCTTTGCTGGTAAGAACTCCGGTCGAAAGGAGAGTGTCGGCTGTCGAATGCGCTGCGATGACGCTCAAGCCAGCAGCCGGTATCGGAAAGTACTCACAGACACCGCCGAGATACCTGCGAGCAGATCAAAGGCTCCGATTGTTATCAGGAACAGACAACAAAGAAGATAGGGGCGGTCATGCATAGTATTCGCTTGACGGTGCCCTTCGACACTTGCAAACTGATCTCGAAAGCCTCTTTTAACGGAGGACGCCCCTCTGCTGGGCGATCTACAGGCTTATGATCCCTCTTCGCCAGAAGAAATCTACCAGCGAGCAGGATAAGCAGTGTCTTGATAAATCCGACGCACCAATATATGGAAGTAAATGAGTCCGGTCATACCCAGGAGGTATGAGCACTGGAAGCAGTGCACGCCAGTGCATAACAATCGCTGGAAATGAGGTCATCATGGACGCTACGAAGAGTTCATTCTTCTCGATCAGTTTATCGTGTAAAAAGAGGCGAGCATCGAATTGGCAGATGTCGGGGATATGAATCGGTCATGAAACTGGCTCCACACTCATTCCTCAGATTGACGAAGTTTGAGATCGGTCTCGCTATATATGCGATCTTGTTCATGACCCTGAGCGCGACGATGAACTCGGCGAAGACTACACCGAGCACCGTGAACACCATCTTCAACCTTAATTATATGCCCATCCCGCGTGTCCGGGTCATCTATTGCGGCCTAGATGGCGGGGAAGTTTTCGCCTGTGTTTATGTTGTGAACCGAGGTTTGTGTCGGAGGCGGGGGAGTAGGCTCTCCAATGGCTACCTCATCATCAATCCAGATTGCCGGTATCTCTTCTGGCATTGCCCCACCCCATTCATTGAAGGTGATGCCCACGAGTGCCCCATTCGATATGTCCAGAACGCATGCACCACCCTCTGATCCTGTCGTCTCGAAGTCTATCCGTGTTACATATCCGGACCCGCTTACTATATCATCGGGACCAGAGAGCATGAAGATCACCCTGATCCTGTCTGCACCCATAAAACGCCAGCCGATGATCGGTATCGTTGTGCCACTTATGTTTCCTGCATCGACACCGCGCACATTCACAACGCTCGGATCGAAGGACAGGTCGAATTGCCCTGCGTATAGATTGGTAACATTCCTCATGTCGATCGTCGCATTGAATGTGTCAGATACGAGTTCAGGGGCATTGACGGTAACCGGCACCCCAATGACCATCTCATCATCAATCCAGATTGCTGGTATCGCATCTCCTTCCGTATCAGCAAGCTTCCCCTCCGATATATCCAGAACGCATGAATCACCCTGTGATCCTGTTATCTCGAAGGCCATCCTCGCCACACATCCGGATCCGCTCACTGCGTCGTCACCAGAGAGTTCGAAGAGCACCCTGATCGTGTTAGCGTCCATGAAACGCCAGTTGACAATCGGTATCGTTGTGCCGTCGATGTTTCCTGCAGTGACATCGGTCACGTTCACAACGTCCAGCTCAAACGTTAGATCGAAATGTCCTCCATTCATGCAAGCGACGTCCTCTATCTCGATCGTGGCATTGAATGCTCCAGATACGATCGATACAATATCAGGCGCACTGACGGTAACCGGCACTCCAACGGTCACCTCGGAATCGTTCCAGATTGCCGGTATCTCATCCGCTACCGTGTCAGTAAGTGTTCCATCCGATAGGTCCAGAACGCTCATGTCGCCCTGCGATCCTGTTACCTCGAAACTGATCGTGGCTATCCGCCCTGAACCGCGTAATCCTGCAGTTCCCTGAGGATTGAAGAGCACGGTAATCGTATCAGAATCAATGAACTCCCATGAAACTATCGGCATCTGTTTGCCGACTACCGCAGTTACGTTCACAACACCCGGATCAAACGTTAGATCGAACTGCCCGTAATCCAGATCAACGACATTGCTGATGTCAATTGTTGCATCGAATGCACCAGATACGATTTCAGGAGCATTGACACTGACCTGTGCCCTACTTTCTTCTGGTGTGAAGTAATTCTCGAAAGGCATCATCAGCGGGTAATTGTCCCTGTCGGAGCCTATACGGTATGGAGAATCCCCAATTCCATCCTTCTCCGAATCGCTTCCCATGTAATCATCCCAGTAGTTGCCCAAATAGTTCGCGAAGGCCATGTCCCTGTAGGTGTAGTTTATCTTTGATGTTGAGTTCCAGATGTTTGCGGAGGAACGAGAATTGATGTTATCCAAATTGTTCAGGTATATGACATTGCTATATGAATACTCGAAGCAGATGCTCTCCCGATTCTTTGAGCAATCATTGCTTGATATGCTGTTGTTGCCTGAACTATCGAGCCAGATACCAGTATCATGGTTATGTGAGCATTTATTGTTCGATATGCTGTTGTTGCTTGAATGAGCGAAATAGGCGCCATACTGGTTGTTTGAGCAAGTGTTATTCCTTATAGTGATATTTGTAGAGAAGGCTATTTCTACGCCAACGCTTGCATCATTCAATTCTTGACTTTCAACCAGAATGCCATTGCAATTCACAAGTATCACCTGACCGGCTCCTTCGGGAATTCTCCCGGATTCGATATCCTTCCAGTAATAAACTGGTTTTCCATTCACCGTGTTGCTTTCATCTATCTCATGCGTGTAATCGCTCAGTGAATCACCCTGGATGAATATTCCACTCTCAAACATGACATTGCCTGTTAATCTGTTGTTGCTTGAACCATCGAGCCAGATGCCATCATCCCAATTATTTGAGCAATTATTGTTCGATATGATATTGTTGTCTGAGCTATCGAGCCAGATGCCATCCCCATTGTGTGAGCATTTATTGTTCGATATGTTGTTGTATGAACCATCGATGAAAATGCCAATGCCCTTGTTTGAGCAGTTGTTACAGGAAACGTTGCAGTAACATGCATTGAGATATATTCCCGCACTGTCGGATGCAGATCTTCCTGCTCTTCTCGTCACCGTAAACCCACTGACATTGGCATGATCCGCGGTTATCTCAACGACATGATCAGATCCCACATCTTGAATAATACAATTCGCAGACCCGTTTTCAGATCGTATCGTCAGGGATTTGGCAACTCTCAGATTCTCATGATAAACACCATCTTCGACTTCGATTACATGCCCCTCCAGCGTATCAGGGTCATCGATTGCGATCCGGATGAATGGAAATTCCTCGCCAGTGTTTATGTTACGGACCCGATTCACCGGTGTACATTCTCCAATTGTCACCTCGCTATCAGTCCAGATTACTGGCATCTTCTCTGCATTATTGTTAACGAGCAATCCCTCTGATATATCCAGAACGCATGAATCACCCTCTGATCCTGTTAGTTCGAAGGTTATCTTCGCTACATATCCGGATCCGCTGACCCCCTTGATACCGGGAAGATTGAAGAGTACTCCAATCCGGTTCACATCCATGAACCACCACCCTATAACCGGTATCTCTGTATCACTTATACATCCCACCTCCACATCTTCAACAATCACAACACCCGGATCGAATGATAGTTCGAACTGTCCGCAGTCCATGTCGGTTACGTTCTCCACGTCTATCGTGACCTCAAATGTGTCAGTTGCAACCGGAGGGGCGTTAACGGTAACCGGCGCTGGAATGATCACCTTATCATCAAACCAGACGGCTGGTATCTCCTCTCCTCCCGCATCAACAAGTTTTCCATTCGATATATCCAGAACGCTAACGCAACCTCGCAGTCCTAACATCGCAAAGCCGATCCTTGCCATATACCCTGATCCGCCGACCCCACCCTCACCAGAGAGTTTGAAGGTTACCCTGATCGTGTCTGCATCCGTGAAACGCCAGTTGACAATCGGTACCGTTGTGCCTCCTATGTTTCCTGCATCGACATCGGTCACGTTCACAATGCGTGAATCAAACGAAAGATCAAACTGCCCGGAACCAAGATCAGCAACATGATGGATATCGATTGTGGCGTTGAATGAGCCAGATATCACTTCCGGAGCATTGACACTGACATGCATCATATTTTCTGTTGGTACAGAGTAATTCTCGAAAGGTACCATCAGCGGGCAATTGTCCCTGTCGGAACTGATGCGATAAGGAGAATCCCCAATTCCATCGTTGTCCGAATCGCTTCCTTCGTAATCATCCCAGTAGTTGCCTAAATAGTTCGTGAATGTCCGGTCTTTGTATGTGTAGTTTATCCTTGATGTTGAGTTCCAGATGTTTGCAGAGGAACGAGAATTGATGTTATCCTTGTTGTTTATGAAATTGTTTAGATATATAACATTGTTGCATGATTTATAGAAGTAGACGCCATCGTCCTGGTTGTTCGAGCAATTATTGCATGATACGATGTTGTTGCATGATTCATAGAGGCGGATGCCATCGTAGTTGTTGTTTGAGCAATCATTGCTTGATACGATGTTGTTGTCTGAACCATCGAGGCGAATGCTCTCATAGTTGGTGTTCGAGCAATTATTGCCTGATACGATGTTCTTGCATGATTCAGAGAGGCGAATGCCGACACAGTTGTTTGAACAGTTATTGTTGGAAACGTTGCAGTAACCCGCACTTAGGTATATCCCGGCTTTATCGGATGTTGCTCCCAACACCTTAAAACCGCTTATATTCACGCAATCCACAGTTACCGTAACGACATGCTCACATCTCCTTGCAGCCTGAATAACACAATTCGCAGACCCATTTTCCGACCGAATCGTCAGGGATTTGGTGACATTCGCGTTCTCATGATAAACACCATCTTCGACCTCGATTATATGCCCGTCCGATGTATCGGGGTCATCGATTGCTGCCTGGATGAAAGAGAAATCTTCGCCAGTGTTCACGTTGCGAACTTGATTTACCGGAGTATCTTCTCCAATGGTCACCTCGCAATCGTTCCAGATTGCTGGGATCTTATCCGCATTATTGTTAACAAGCAGTCCATTGGATATGTCCAGAACGCTTGCATCACCCGGTGATCCGGTCAGTTCGAAGTTTATCCTTGCCGCACATCCGGACCCGCTGACCCCTCTGATACCGGGAAGATTGAATATCACTATGATGGTGTCCGCATTCCTGAAACTCCACATAGTTGGTATTTCCGTATTACCTACACTTCCAGCCCTCACATCTTCAACGGTCACAACGCTCGGATCAAAGGAGAATTCGAACTGTCCGGAATCCAGATCAGTTACGTTCTCTACGTCTATCGTGACCTCAAATGTGTCGGTTACAATCAGAGGCGCGTTAACGGTAACCGGAACTGCAATGATCACCTCCTTATCAATCCAGAGTGCTGGTATCTCAGATCCTCCCGTATCAACAAGTTTTCCATTCGATATGTCCAGAACACTAACACACCCCAGCGGTCCCAGCATCGCAAAGTCCATCCTTGCCACGTATCCGGATCCGCTGACCCCCAGTTCATCAGATAGTTCAAAGAGCACCCTGATCGTGTCCGCGTCCATGAAACGCCAGTTGACCTGTACTGTCGTGTTCTCTATCGTTCCTGCATCAACACCGGTCACATTCATGATGTTTGAATCAAACGTCAGATCGAACTGTCCGGAATCAAGATCCCCGATATGGCGGACGTTTATTGTGGCATTGAATGCGCCAGATACGATTCCAGGGGCATCGACACTGACCGCGGAGCAATTCTCAAAAGGCACCATCAGCGGGTGATTGTCTTTTCCTGAACCTATGTCGTATGGAGTGTCGCCGACTCCATCCCCGTCCGAATCGCGTCCCGTGTAATCATCCCAGTAGTTGCCTAAATAGTTCGAGAAGGTCGTGTCGTTGTAGGTGTAGTCTATTTTTAATGTTGAGTTCCAGATGTTTGCAGAGGGGCAAGAACTGGTCTTGATGTCACCGGCGTTGTTCATGAAACTGTTCAGGTATATTGCAGTCTCGCGTGATTCGTAGAGGTGGATGCCGGCATCCCGGTTGTTTGAGCAATTATTGGTTCTTATAGCAATATTTGAAGAGAATGCTACTTTTATGCCGATGCTTGCATTGTGCAATTCCTGATCTTCAACCAGAACGTCCTTGCAATTCACGAGTATCACCTGACCTGCCCCCTCAGGAATTCTCCCGGATTTGGTATCCAACCAGTAATAAACCGGTTTTCCGTTCACCATGTTGCTCTCATCTATCTCATGCGTGTAATAGCTCAGTGAATTGCCCCGGATGGATATTCCATTCCCAAACATGCTGTTGCCGGTTAATTTGCTGTTGCTTGAGTCATCGAGGCAGATGCCAGCTCGCTCGTTGTTCGAGCAGGTGTTATCCGATATGCTGTTGTTGCTTGAGTCATCGAGGCGGACTCCAGCCCAGTAGTTGTTCGAGCAGGTGTTATCCGATATGCTGTTGTTGCTTGAGTCGTCGATGTGGATACCAGCCCATTCATTGTTTGAGCAGGTGTTATCCGATATGCTGGTGTTGCTTGAATCGCCGAGGTAGATACCAACATCGTTGTTTGAGCAAGTGTTGTTTCTTATGGTAACATTCGAAGAGAAGACAGCCTCTACACCAACATTTGCATTGTTTAATTCCTGATCTTCAACCAGAACGTCCTTGCAATTCACGAGTATCACCTGACCTGCCCCACCAGGAATTCTTCCGGATTCGATATCCAACCAGTAATAGACCGGTTTTCCGTTCACCATGTTGCTTTCATCTATCTCATGCGTGTAATAGCTCAGTGAATTGCCCCGGATGGATATTCCATTCCCAAACATGCTGTTGCCTGTTAATCTGTTGTTGCTTGAATATCTGAGGTAGATGCCAACATCGTTGTTTGAGCAAGTGTTGTCTGATATGCTGTTGTTGCTTGAGTCATAGATGTAGATGCCAGCTCGCTCGTTGTTCGAGCAGATGTTGTTCGATATGCTGTTGTTGCTTGAATGACCAAGGTAGATGCCAACATCGTTGTTTGAGCAAGTGTTGTTCCTTATGGTAACATTCGAAGAGAAGACCGCCTCTACGCCAACATTTGCATTGTTTAATTCCTGATCTTCAACCAGAATGTCATTACAATTCACGAGTATCACCTGACCTGCCCCACCAGGAATTCTTCCGGATTCGATATCCAACCAGTAATAGACCGGTTTTCCGTTCACCGTGTTGCTTTCATCTATCTCATGCGTGTAATCGCTCAGTGAATTACCACTGATGGATATTCCATTCTCAAACATACTATTGCTTGTTAATCTGTTGTCGCTTGAATCATCGAGGAGGATGCCATATTCATTGGTTGAGCAAGTGTTGCCTGAGATGATGTTGTTGCTTGAATAACCGAGGCTGATGCCAGATCGCTCGTTGTTCGAGCAAGTGTTGTTCGATATGATGTTGTTACCTGAACCATAGAGGCGTATGCCATATTCATTGTTCGAGCAGTTGTTATTGGAGACGTTGCAGTAACTTGCAGTGAGGTGTATTCCTGCGCTGCTGAATGCTGATTCTGGTAATCCCATCACCGTAAAACCACTTACCCTGACATAATTCGTAGTTACCTCAACGACATGTTTATATCTCCTTGCAGCCTGAATAATGCAATTTGAAGGCCCGTTTTCCGACCGAATCGTCAGGGATTTGGTGACCTGTACGTTCTCACGATAAACACCATCTCCAACCTCGAGTACATCCCCATCCGATGTATCATAGTCATTGATTGCGTCCTTGATGGAGGAAAAGATTTCGCCAGTGTTTATGTTGCGAACCTGATTTACTGGAGTATGCTCCCCAATGGTCACCTCATCATCAATCCAGACTGCTGGTATCTCATCAGCGCCCGTATCAACAAGCCCCACATCCGATATGTCCAGAACGCTAATATCACCATGCGATCCGGTTACCTCAAAGTCTATCCTTGCCACATATCCGGACCCGCTTACCCCGCGCACTCCCGGGAGGTTGAAGAGCATGCGAATCGTGCCGGCATCCATGAACTGCCACGAATCTACTGGCACCTGTTTGCCGTCTATGTTTCCGGCATGAACGGCAGTCACGTTCACAACGCTTGAATTGAAGGAGAGATCAAACTGCCCGGAATCGAGATCGGCGACATTGTGGATGTCTATCGTCACGTTGAATGCGCCGGACACAACTTCCGGAGCATTGACACAGACCTGCATCTTCTCTGCCATCATCCGTATCATGAGTGCGTCAAGCGAGTTCACCCTGCCGTCAGCATTCACATCGGCACGCTCCGGATCAGGTGCTACGCTCCCGGCAGCCATCTGGAGTGCGAGCAGCGAGTCTGCTGTGGTGATTATGCCATCCGCGTTCACGTCGCTGATGATGTTATGTTCTGCCGATACCGGTGCGCTGAATGCTGCGAGGGCTATCAGCACGCAGTAGATCGCATATTTTGTTTTCATCGATCACACCTTCTTCTGTTCGGAGATGTTCGCTGTTCCTACAGAGTAATTCTCAATCGGCATCACGAGCGGGTAATTATCTCTGTCGTGATCTATTCTGTATGGAGAATCTCCAATTCCATCGTTATCCGAATCACTTCCTTTGTAATTGCTCCAGTAGTTGCCGAGATAGTTCGTGAATGTCCTGCCTTCGTAGGTGTAATTTATCTTTGATATTGAGTTCCAGATGTTTGTGGATGTAGAGAAACCAATACCACCGGTGTAAACGGCATTATTTATAAAATTATTCAGATATATAACATTGTTGCATGAACCAACCGGGTAGATGCCGGCCCAGTTGTTCGAGAAATTATTGTTTGATATATCGTTGTTATATGATCCACAGAGGCTGATACCACACCAGTTGTTCGAACAATTGTTGCTTGATATGCTGTTGTTGCCTGAACCACCAAGGCAGATGCCATCATCCTGGTTGTTTGAGCACGTGTTGCTTGATATGCTGCTGTTGTTTGAACCAGTGAGGCAGATGCCACCATGTCGGTTATTTGAGCAAGTGTTGTTTCGTATGGTGATATTTGAAGAGAAGGCTACTTCTACACCAACGCTTGCATTATTCAATTCTTGATCTTCGACCAGAACGCCCTTGCAATTCACAAGTATTACCTGACCTGCCCCGTCAGGAATTCTTCCACATTCGATATCCTTCCGGTAATAAACTGGTTTTCCGTTCACCGTGTTGCTTTCATCTATCTCATGCGTGTAATCGCCCCAAATAACTATTCCATTCTCAACCAGGATATTGCCTGTTAATCTGCTGTTGCTTGAATGCCCGAGGCAGATGCCATCATCCTGGTTGTTCGAGCAATCATTGTTCGATATGCTGTTGTTGCTTGAATACAGGAGGCGGATACCATCATCCTGGTTGTTTGAGCACGTATTGCTTGATATGCTGCTGTTGCTTGAACCGCTGAGGCAGATGCCACCATGTCGGTTATTTGAGCAAGTGTTGTTTCTTATGGTGATATTTGAAGAGAAGGCTACTTCTACACCAACGCTTGCATTAGTTAATTCTTGGTTTTCGACCAGAATGCCCTTGCAATTCACAAGTATTACCTGACCGCCCCCGTCAGGAATTCTCCCGGATTCGATATCCAACCAGTAATGAACCGGTTTTCCGTTCACCGTATTGCTTTCGTCTATCTCATGCGTGTAATTGCTCAGTGAATCACTCCGGATAAATATTCCACTCTCAAACATGGTATTGCCTGTTAATTTGTTGTTGCTTGAATCGTAGATGTCGATGCCATCATCCCGGTTGTTTGGGCAAGTGTTGTTCGATATGCTGTTGTTGCATGATTCAGATAGGTAAATGCCATTATAGCTGTTCGAGCAATCATTGTTCGATATACTGTTGTTGCTTGAACTGGTGAGGAGGATGCCATAACCATCAATGAAAGTTCTTTCGTACATGTTGTTTGAGCAATTATTGTTCGATATACTGTTGTTATTTGAACCATCGAGGCAGATGCCAACCCGCTCGTTGTTTGAGCAATCATTGTTCGATATACTGTTGTTATTTGAACCACCGAGGCAGATGCCAGCCCACCCGTTGTTCGGGCAATTATTGCTTGATATGCTGTTGTTGCTCGACTCCCGGAGGCTGATGCCAATACTATTGTTTGAGCAGGTGTTGCCTGAAACGTTGCAGTAACTTGCATTGAGATGTATTCCTTCTCCGCCGCTTGCTACTTCCAGTACTCTTCTTCCCGTCACCGTAAAACCACTTATGCTGACATGATCTGCGGTTATCTCAACGACGTGATCAGCTCCTGCATCCTGAATAACACAATTCGCAGACCCATTCAGGGATCGTATCGTCAATGATTTGGTTACCATCACAGTCTCACGATAAACGCCATCCTTGACCTCGATTATATGCCCATCCAACGTATCAGGATCATCTATCGCAGCCTGAATGAAGGAGAACTCTTCGCCGGTGTTGATGTTATGAACCCGGTTTACTGGAATATGTTCTCCGATGGTTACCCCATCATCAATCCAGATCGCTGGCATCTTATCCGCATTGTTGTTGACAAGCAATCCATTCGATATGTCCAGAGCGCTTGTGTCACCCTGCGATCCTGTTAGTTCGAAGTTTATCCTTGCTACATATCCAGATCCACTGACTCCTTTGAGACCTGGAAGATTGAAGAGCGCCTTGATCGTGCCTACATCCATGAAACTCCAGCCAACAATCGATATCGTTGTGCCGCATATACTTCCCGCTTCCACATCTTCGACAATCACAACACCCGGATCAAAGGATAGTTCAAACTGCCCGGAATCAAGATCAGTTACGTTCTCTACGTCTATCGTGATGTTAAATCTGTCAGTTACAACCGGAGGAGCGTTAACGGTAACCGGTGCTGGAATGGCCACCTCATCATCAAACCAGACGGCTGGTATCTCCTCTCCTCCCGCATCAACAAGTTTTCCATTTAATATGTCCAGAACGCTGACACAACCCCGCGGTCCTAACATCGCAAAGCCTATCCTTGCCACATATCCGTTTCCGCCGACCCCACCCGCACCATCCGGTTTGAAGGTCACCCTGATCGTGTTCACATCTATGAAACGCCAGTCGATAATCGGTACCGTTGTGCCCCCTATGTTTCCTGCATTAACGCCTGTCACGTTCACAATGCGTGAATCAAACCTCATATCGAACTGTCCGGAATCAAGATCAGCAACACGGTGGATGTCGATTGTGGCGTTGAATGAGCCAGATATCACTTCCGGGGCATTAACATCGACTATTATCAGATTTTCTGTTGGTACAGAGTAATTCTCGAAAGGCGCAATCAGCGGGCAATGGTCGTTGTCGGAATCTATGCTGTGAGGAGAATCGCCAATTCCATCGTTGTCCGAATCGCTTCCCGTGTAATCATCCCAGTAGTTGCCTAAATAGTTCGTGTAGTTCCTGCCTTCATAAGTGTAATTTATCCTTGATGTTGAGTTCCAGATGGTCGTATAGGCACGAGAATTGGTGTTATCCTTGTTGTTTATGAAATTGTTCAGGTATACAAGATTGTTGCATGATCCAGAGCGGCGGATGCCAACCCAGTTATCCGAGCAATCATTGCTTGATACGATGTTGTTGCTTGAACCACTGAGACGGATGCCATACCATCCGTTGTTTGAGCAATTGTTGCTTGATACGTGGTTGTTGCTTGAACTATTGAGGCGGATGCCATCACAACAGTTGTTCGAGCAATCATTGCTTGATACGATGTTGTTGTCTGAACCATCGAGGCGAATACCGATATAATTATTTGAACAGTTATTGTTGGAAACGTTGCAGTAACCCGAATTAAGGTATATCCCGGCTTTAACGAATCTTGATCCCTTCACTGCAAAACCACTTATGTTAGCATAATCCGCGGTTATCTCAACGACATAATCATATCTTATTGCAGCCTGGATAATGCAATTTGCAGACCCATTTTCAGACAGTATCGTCAGGGATTTGGTGACCTTTACATTCTCACGATAAACGCCATCTCCGACCACGATTGCATGCCCGTCCAGCGTATCCGGGTCATCGATTGCGTCCTGGATGGAGGAGAAGATTTCGCCGGTGTCCACGTTGCGAACCGGATTTGCTGTGGGCGTTGGCTCTCCGATGCGTACTTCATCATCAATCCAGATTGCGGGTATCTCATGAACATGCGGCGCACTGACGTTGGTAAGTACCCCACCAGATATGTCCAGAACGCTTGTGTCACCCTCTGATCCTGTTGTCTCGAAGTCTATCTTCGCCACATGTCCGGATCCGCTGACCCCATCGAGACCAGGTAGATGATTGAAGAGTACCCTGATCCTGCCGGCATCCATGAACTGCCAGGAATCTACTGGCACCTGTTTGCCGTCTATGTTTCCATCACGGACCGCAGTCACGTTCACAGCGCTTGAATTGAAGGAGAGATCGAACTGCCCGGAATCGAGATCGGCGACGTTATGGACGTCTATCGTTACCTCGAATGCACCAGACACAACTTCCGGGGCATTGACGCACACCTGCGTCTTCTCTGCCATCGTGAGTATCATGAGTGCGTCGAGTGAGTTGACCCTACCATCGGCATTCACATCAGCGCGTTCGAGATCAGGTGCTACACTGCCGGCAGCCATCCGGAGCGCGAGCAGCGAGTCTGCTGTGGTTATTCTGCCATCGTTGTTCACATCACCAAGCATGTTAGCCGATGCTTCCGCGCTGAAGAGTGCAAGCGTTATCAGTATGCAGTAGATTATGTATTTCACTATTCTCATGTAACATCCCTCCGAATACTATCCGATTCGATCGGGCTCTCTGCGACATCATCTGAGCGTCACCAATGACACCTGAAACCCATGTTATAAATATCTTTTGCTACGGTCATTCACATACGTAACAAATTTGAAGGATCAGGATTCTCGGTGTTATACACACCCTCACATCACCAACAACGCTACTATGAGTAATAGATCAATAGCGAATGTCAGAGCAGCATTTATTGCAACGGTCTTGCCACCCAGCCCTGGACCGAAGAGCGATACATGCAACGGCAGTGAATGTTTTACAGACCTTGCCGAGAGCGAGACCACAGTGCCAAGCAGCAATGCGATCAATACTCCTTTTGTAGAGATCAACCCCTCATTCAGAAGACCACCTGCAAGGATTATCCCGGCATACGAGTTCACAACCTCGGTCGCACTGATCAGGGCGACTTCGCTCTCCAATCCCAGAATCTCTGTAACAGGATCCAGGACCAGAGAGACTGACTCGAAAAAGTTCAGTTCAAACGCCACAGATACCAGAAACAGGGTGACAAACATCGTGGGCACGATTCGTTTGAGCATTCTGTACGTGCTGTTAGCGCTTTTGTTCAAAGCGCTCTTTCCATCCGCAACAGCATTCGCAGGCGGATTGGGGCTGGATAACTGATGGTTTGGTGTGGGCTGGGTGCTTGTTAGCCACAGTCTCGCAAGGAATACTCCGATACAGGATTTCAAGAACGCAACAAGCCCCACTATACAGACATAGATCAAGCCAGTGGTAAAACCAAGAATAGGAATCACGACCGGTATGAAAAACGTAAAAAGGTGCGATAGAATGCTTGTAAATGAGCTGATCACCGTGGTCGCAATAACCTCTCGCTCGGAGATGATCTTCTCATTCAGCCCGTCAACGAGCATGGAATAACCGGCAGTGGTGCTGAATGTACAGGTCACAACCGAGAGAGCGGATATTGTGTCGATCTTCGCAATGCTTGCGAGGGGACTTGTGAGCCAGTCGAATTTTTTCATCAGCCCGGTATTGACCGCAAAACTCGTCACAAATATGCCTATGGCTACTATCGGGACTATTTTTGCCGTATAGTTGGCGGCATAGATCAAAGAGGTGTATGTGATATCGATAACCATTTAATTCGGTTTTACTCCAATCCATTCCCTATGAGCTCGATTCATCCATCAGCTTCTTCCGTATGTATGTGATGATCTTCTCTTAAGTGCTTTCCAACCCATTCCGGCAGGCTTGCTCCAGGATAGCTGTCAAAATCCGGAATATACGGTTTAATATCCAGAATGGGGGTCCCATTCAGGGCGTCCAGTCCTTTCACCGAAACTCTTCCGCTATCAGGCGAAAAATCCATGAGTTCCACGACCGATAGACCGATTGGGTTGGGTCTCACAGGCATCCTTGTGGCAAAGACCTTCACATGTGGGGGCTTGTGGCTACGGTGGTGCTGATGGTGGTGGTCATGCTCCGGCATCTTCCACTCACTGGATTTGTGGATCCAGAAAAGGACGATGATATGGGAATACCCATCCAGCCCACTTATCTTCCCGGCATGTTCCGAATTGAGCACTATTGTAGAGATATCCTCGTTCCAGCCCTCTTTTCCATGGGGGTGCGGCACCTCGCCGAAGCTGTGATATCCTGATTCGATATACCCGATCGGATGTAGAGCAAAGCTCTCACGGTGCGTCTCCGTAGTCATTTACGTCACCTCCGGGCACACGAAGACGCCATTTCCATCAAGATCGTAGTCCAGCCGCTGAAACCTTGTCAGGTACTCCTGATGGAACGCCTCCGGATCCAGGTCCTCGAATAGATCAGGATAGAGCCACTTTGCCATGTATGCGGCGCCAACGAAGTTGGCTGTGCTGCCCACAAGATCCATATCGATCAGATATGTCCGGTTCTCCGCAGCGGTCATGCCCTCCCACCCGGGACGGCTCATGATCCGTTCTCGCTCCAGTCTCATCGCCTCGGGATCGTCTTCTCCATATCCGCAGAGACCGGTTTTGCATCGCACGGTCTTCACGATCACATCAGGGTTCTCTTCTATCAACCATTCCTGATCCACCTCAGCGATCGGTTTCTCAGAGAAACATGGGAGGTCAGCAGCGATATTTACACCACCTGCTGCCACACATATCTCATGACCCGATGAACCCGTTGCAAAAGCTCTGTAATCATCGCAATACTCGATATACACCCGTTCTCTATCGTCCTCCGGGATTTCACTCACTCGTTCCCAGATCATTTCATCGATGTATTCCTGATAGAAGGTACAGAACTCCCGGGCGTCCTCCGTATTACCGAGAATGTATCCAAGCATCTGTATATTCTTTGTCATCACTTCCAGTCGCCCCATATCCCAGCAGGTAACTGCGATTGCGTCCGGGAGTTTATCTTCGAGATTGGCGCCCATCGATTTCAATTTGCCAGTACAAACGATGTCCGGATTTAGTTCGATGATCCTCTCGAGATCAGGGTTGGACGTTACTCCAGCGGATGGAAGCTTGCTTAACTCAGGAAAGAACGTATTCCTTCTCTTTATGTCTGATGAAACCCCAACCACCCTCTCTTCGGCTTTTACTATCTTTATAGCCTCAGCGTCAGGGTATGTGAGGACAACTATCCGCTCAACCGGCATTTTCACAGTCACCGTCCTATCAGCAGAATCCAGAACTGTGAGCTCCTTCTCCCGCCCGAGTATGATCAGCGCGATCTGCGTCATGTCAAGGATGTCTATTTCTCCGTCATACTTGGCATCGGCAAGCTCTGTTGCATCTCTGTATTCGAGGATGATCAGTTCGGTATATGTCACATCCTGCATGTTGATCGTGTCATCTTCGTTTGCGTTTCCGAAGATGCCGAGTGTGTAGTCTGATGCTGCTGCTGGGAGTGTTAGCAAAAGCATCATTGTTATTCCAACTGATATTGTAGTTATTCTCATTGTATACTACCTTCTTATAATGTATTTATTGTTCTATATGATCATACGTACGATAGGTGCTACATCATGCATGCATACCATAGCTGCTCCATTTAGGACTTAAAACTTTCGGTCAGTATCGTGTCATAAAAAGTAAACATATCACCTTATCTTCACAGCACACGAACGATGATTTTGGTCATTTGAGCACGCCAAGATCATGCGATATGCCAGAGCTCTGCACCAACACGAGAAGCCCATAACTTATCCACATCACAGGTGAGCGGATTTGGGAACGACCACTGTTGAGAGCCATCCCGGCAGACGCCTCAAAGCTTATACGATCTGCGGCTGCCCGGCTTTGCAGGGGTGCATATCAACATCGCCGTGGCATTCCCTCATCTGCTCTGGCATGCACCTCTCTGAGTCGTCTTTGTGATACTTCAAGCATTCTTCGTGGCATGGTGCCTCAGAATATCTTTAAGCTCCTCAACCGATCGTACAGGTGGTGGGGATGAGATCAGTATTGCATTTACCGGTGCATCTGCTCGATTCTTGATGCCCACCTCTGTATCAGGTGGCACCAGCATCGCGGTTCCGCTACTCATGATCACTGTTTCGCCTCCTGATCTCACCTCCAGCTCACCACTCAGGCAGTATATAACACCTTCCGTAGAGTGGGCGTGAGGAGAGACTTCAAGACCTGCCGGGATCAGAAGATGTATAACCGCCAGCCTCTCGCCGAATATCAGCGGCTTCATCACACCCTCTGAAGTCTCCAGCCCTTCAACTTCACTGATACTTTTTATTTCAATTCCCATTTTATTGCACCACCTTCTTTGCAATCACAATCGTCGAAGGGTCATCTGGCGTTGCGATATCAATCATCTGCACATCAGAAAACCTCTCTTCTTTCAGCAGATTAACGAACTCATCCCTGGTATATATATGATGGGGAGATCCAAGAATGGATAGCCAGAGATGCCACAATGCAAAGGTAACCGAACCTTTTCCGTCATCAAGCATCCAGTGATTGGAGATAAGGATTCCTTCTTCGTTTAATGCCCCATATATCCTCTCCAAAAGTCCATGAATGGTCTCTCTGGTGTGATAGAACCCTGAGTGTGAGACAAAAATAACATCATACCCGTTGCCGATGTCATCGCTGTCGAAATCTCCTGCCATCACTGTTACCCTCTCCTCCATTCCGTGCTGGGAGATGAACTCCCTGGTCACCTCGACCACTGGTGGAAGATCGAATACAACCGCCTCAATCTCCGGGTTCGATTGAGCAAAGGCGATGGCATGAAGACCATGCCCACCGCCGAGGTCGAGTAGTCTCTTTGCTCTCTTGAATTCAGGGATCTCCCCAACGTTGTTGACCACTCGATGAAGTGGACCACGCGTGCTTGCTTCTGCCATCGACAGGATGAAGCTTCTATCAAACACTCCTTTCTGTTCACCAGGTTTCTGGGGCATGCCCCCTTCTTTCAGCGCTGGACCAAGCTTTGTCCATGCATCATAAGCATTCGCGTAAAGATTGACCAAATTGCCTTGATAAAATGGTTTATTCTTTACAAGAAAGGTTCTTGCTAATGTGGTATTGGTATATCTACCATCTGTTTTAGAAAGGAGTTGTAACGCAGCCAGAGCATCCAGGAATTTGCTTGTAAGTCCAAAATCAGTGCCAATTTCCTCAGATACTTCCTTTACTGTCCTCGGTTCTTCAAGCAGGGAAAATATACCATAATTTAGGGCAGTATACAGTACCTGCGATACTTGATAGCCTTTCGCCATCTCGTCTATCGATTTTGAATCGATCTGGGGTTCTGGTATAGTCATAGCCATTGTTATCTACGCTCCTTTGGTTCAGGTATGTGCGAATATATCTCTTCGATGGTGATCAGCACAGCGGCTCTTGGTTTCAATCGTTTATGCATATCACTCATCCTGCGAGCTCTTTCGATCATTTCCGGATCCTCCACCTTTTCAAGCGAGTCCATTGATTCTTTCCGCTTCAGAGCCTTCTCTCTCATTACATCGAAAGCCTTCTCGTAGATCTCGCCGCTCTTAAAGATCTCTGCTTTACCCTTCAACTGGTAGGACTGCAGTCTTTTGAAATCTGTGAACGATATTGCAACCTCCGGATTCTCTTCGAGATTCTTCTTCGTCTTCTTGAAGAGCACGTCCACAATCAGCAATTCTTCATCGCTTATCGCGTGTGTCAGACCGATAGGGACCACATTTGGCTTTCCTTCCGGTGTTGATGTAGCCAGATAAACGATGTTCTCATCCAGCATCTGCTGTATCTCTTCACTCATTTGCATTGTTCTTCCTCCATCTTGATATGGGTATTTTGAGGGAGGAAATAAAAAATCTCCCTCCCAGCAAACTTTTCATCGCCTCTTTCTCTGTTCCGGTCATTCTCCTGCTACCTGATCTCCTGATGTCATGTTTTCAACCCGGGTATGGGTATGCGAAGACGCCTTTCTCATCCAGATCGATACCCAATCCCTGGAATCTTATAATGTATTCCTGATGGATCGCTTTTGGATCCAGGTCCTCACAGGGCTCCGGGTGGAACCACTTTGCCTGATATGCAGGTTGGAGAAAGCCTCTTGCTCCGGAATTTGGCAGATAAGTCAGCAAATAAGAGGTAATTATGTACACTTGACCATCCTCCACGGCTTTCACATTCTGCAATTCAGGTCGGCTCATTATCTCATCTCTTATCGCTTCCAGTTCTGCTGTATCACCTACATCCAGGTGATAACCACTGGTCTCCCAGTCATTACACCAGACCACCTTGACTATGATATCAGGATTTCCGTCCAGTACCGCTTCTTTGTCTATATCCCCGGATGCATCTGGAAATAGATCGATGCCGCCGGTCATCTCAACGCACGCATATTCCCCATACGCAGTGTAAGGTCGGAAGGATTCAACGTACACGGTTGGTTTTTCATCTTCTGATATCATCTCCACCTTCTCCTTGACCGAGTTCAGGCATTCCTCGCGGAAATCAATCAGTTCTCTGGCTTCATCCACTCTTCCAAAGATGTATCCAAGCTCCATCGCCGGGTAATACTCTATCTGATTGCAATTGAAGCGAAACACCGTTATACCTGCTGCTTCGCATGCATCCTGGACTGTCTCAAGTGTATCAAACCCTCCACCAAGGCTGGTATGCATGAAGACGGTATCAGGGTTCAACTCCAATATCGCTTCAATATCCGGATTCCATGCCTCTCCAACATTTGGCACATCAAGGAACTCGGGGAAGAAGACCGGATCAGGCGTACCCATACCGGGATGAGCTGCTACGCCAACTATTATATCGTTCTCCACCCCAAGCGCTCGTAACGTTTCAATGGTGCTGAAGAAAAGAACAACGGTTCTCTCCAGTGGCTTCTTTACTGTCACGACCCTGTCAGCAGAATCCAGAACTGTGAGCTCCTTCTCCCTTCCGAGAATGATCAGCGCGATCTGCGTCATATCAAGGATATCGATATCGCCATCGTACTTCGCATCCGCAAGCTCTGTTTGGTCCCTGTATTCGAGGATGATCAACTCGGTGTACGTCACATCCTGCATGTTTATCGTGTCGTCCTCGTTCGCGTTACCGAAGACGCCAAGCGTGTAGTCTGATGCCGCGGCTGGTAGTGTTAGCAGCAGCAAAGTCATGGTTATTCCAACCAATATTGTATTTAGTTTCATGTATATTATCTCCTTAGGGTTTTATTCCTATCAACTCTCCTCCGATGGTGGATACAGGAAATTGGCACTCTCAACGCTCACATCTATGCCCAGGAATCGGTCTATGTACTCCTGATGTAACGCCTGCGGATCCATGTCCTCGAAGAGCTCCGGGTGGAACAGTTTCGCCAGATATGCAACGCATAAACATCTGGATGTTCCTTTACTGAAATGCGAATACTGCACAGCGTAGACCCTCTTGTTCTTCACAGCATCCACATTTGCAAGTTCAGGACAGTTCAGGACTGTGTTCACCTGTTCTTCCACGACTGATATCGAGTAATCTGGCGCATAAGGCGACTTTCTATTCCCGGCAGCCCATATCTGTATGAATATGTACTCCGGGTTCTGCTCAATCACCCATTCCAGATCCACCATCGTACCCCTTGGCAGACCCTCGGCTATATTTCTCGCACCTGCAAGATCAACCGGGTCAAAGATGGAGTAAGCATAAGGCGAACCTGTCACCGCACCACCTGAGAAGAAGAGCGATGTGACCCACACCCTCGGCTTCTCATCGTCGGTCAGTCCCTCTGTTTGCTCTGCGACCTGATCCGTGCACTCTTCATAGAACTCGGTGAACTCTTCAGACTCTTCTCGCCTATCAAGGATATATCCAAGCCTTTTCAGTTCTTCTATAAAGTATTCTCCTGTACGATATTCGCTATTGTCGATGCAGAGAACCGGGACACTCATGAGTTTCTCCTCCAAGAATCTCTTGCGTATAATACCATAGCTGGACTCAGGATCATCCGTTGTAATGAGCCACGGGATGTACATGTCAGGATGCTGGCTGAGTATCGCCTCGAAATTTGGTGCGTACCAGCCTCCACAATCCGGCAGAGCACTGATCTCCGGGAAGAGAGTTGTACTTTTTCCGGTCATGCCCGCGTCTATACCAACGATCTTATCAGTTGCGTCAAGCACCTTCAACAATTCATTGTTGGTGCACCATACGCTGACGATACGTTCCACTGGCTTTTTGACTGTCATCACCTCACCAAAGCCGTCCAGGAACGTAAGCTCCTTCTCCCTTCCGAGAATGATCAGCGCGATCTGCGTCATATCAAGGATGTCGATATCACCATCATACTTCGAATCGGCAAGTTCTGTTCTGTCCCTGTATTCAAGGATGATCAGTTCGGTATACGTCACATCCTGCATGTTTATCGTGTCGTCCTCGTTCGCGTTCCCGAAGACGCCGAGTGTGTAGTCTGATGCTGCGGCTGGCAGCGCAAGCAAGAGCATCATGGTTATTACAGCCAATACTGTGGTTGTTTTCATTTTTATCACCTCTTTTTTATTCATTCCCATCAACTCTCCTCTGGTGGCGGATACACGAATACGCCGTGCTCATCCAACTCATAGTCCAGCCCCTGGAATTCAGTCAGATATTCCTGATGGATCGCCTGTGGATCCAGGTCCTCGAATAGCTCCGGATGGAACCATTTCGCCTGATATGCGATCTGGGCGAACTGTCTGCACCCGCTAACAGGAAAGAAACTTGCCAGATGAACGGTCATTATGTAAACCTTCCCATCGTTCACAGCCTTG
Organism: Methanosarcinales archaeon; assembly: GCA_030609345.1. The sequence continues at coordinate 22,065 of JAUWCK010000002.1, forward strand.
ACGTTCTGCAGTTCAGGCTGGCTCACAATCTCGTCTCTCAGCGCTTCGAGATCTGCTGTCTCGCCCGCTGCAACACCATAACCACCAGCATCCCATGTTGCCACTCTGATTATGATGTCAGGGTTTCGCTCTATTATCACTTCAGGATCAACAGACATGTAGGAGCCGGGTTGATCGGCAAAGATGTCTATGCCTCCCGTCTCTTCAATATAGGCGTACTGACCGTAGATATAGTACACACCATTCTTGAAAGAGGGCATAAAGTACACCTCTGGTTTATCTTCTTCCGAAAGTCCATCCACAGTCTCTTCGACGGAATTCAGAATGTTTGCAAGCCAGTTGAGGTATTCTTCAGCTTCATCCAGTCTTCCAAAGATGTATCCTGCCTTTTCCACCTCTTCCCGGTGCATATCCGGCGTCTGGAAGTTAAAGGCGAGCACTGTGATGCCTGCTGATTCCAGCGCATCGGCAGTTGGCTTCATCTTGAATCCGATGAGCGAATTTATGAAGACAACATCCGGATGCAGGTTCAGTATCTCCTCGATATCAGGAGTCCACCGCCATCCAACGCCGGGAATCTCAGCAATCTCCGGAAAGAACGCCGTATCATACCTCTCTTTTGCTACGCCGACGATCGTGTCAGTCGGTACGTCAATCGAGCGTAACGCTTCGAGATGGTGGGGGAATGTGACAACGAGCCTCTTTATTGGCTTATCTACCGTAACGATTCTGTCAGCCGTGTCGAGAAGCGTCAGTTCCTTCTCCCGTCCCAGTATGATCAGCGCGATCTGCGTCATATCAAGGATGTCGATCTCACCATCATACTTCGCATCAGCAAGCTCTGTTCTGTCTCTATATTCAAGAATGATCAGTTCGGTATAGGTCACATCCTGCATGTTGATCGTGTCATCCTCGTTCGCGTTTCCGAAGATCTCGAGTGTGTAGTCAGATGCTGCGGCTGGTAGTGCTATCAGCAATGAGAGCAGTATGGTCATTCCAAGCAATGTACTTGTTTTCATGTTTATCATCTCCTTTATATTCAGTCCAATCAGCCCTCCAGTGGTGGATAGACGAACACTCCGTGCTCATCCAGATCATAGTCTATGCGCATGAAGCGGTCCAGATATTCCTGATGGATCGCCTGTGGATCCATATCCTCGAAGAGCTCCGGGTGGAGCCACTTTGCCATGTATGCGGTGCCACTGACACCTCGGGGTGTAACAACCAGGTGCCCCCATGGGAACAGATGAACTCGTTCGGTTGTTATCGCTGTGGTCTCAGCCAATTCAGGACGGTTCAGAATAGCATCCCTCACTGCCTTCATCTCCGATGGGTCATCTACCTCATAACCATGTGCAACACCATGTATGGCCTTGATTATAATCTCAGGATTCTGCTCCATCACCCACTCTTTATCTACCGTGACAGATTTGTCAGGATCCCCAAGATCGGCAGCGATGTTTCTGCCGCCAGCAATCGTAATCATCGTATCCGGTCCATAGTTCCTGGTGAAGGTCATATAGTCCCAGAACATCTCAAAGTACACTCGCGGTTTATCATCCTCAGAGAGCGTATCAGTCTGTTGCTTGATGGTGTCTATGTATCCATTATACCAATCAATGAACTCATCTGCTTCATCCCCTTTATCAAGAATATATCCCAGCTTTCTCATATCTTCTATTATCGTTGCTGGCCTGTAGAGGTCTAAGCGAACGACCACTATACCTGCCGGTTCAAGTGTTGTTTCTAGTTCTGGCACAAAGGAACAAGTCCAGATAACGATGTCAGGTTCAAGCTCAACTATTCGCTCGTAATCAGGGCTGGACATTGTCCCAATTAATGGCAGCTTACTTAGCTCGGGGAAGAATACTTCCCTATCCTTTACGAGGTTCTCCACGCCAACCATTTTATCCTCTGCTTTGAGTATCTTAATAGCCTCAGCCGCCTGAAGACGACCAACAACCTTCTCTATCGGCTTATTTACCGTCACGATTCCGTCAGCAGAATCCAGAATCGTAAGTTCCTTCTCCCGCCCAAGAATGATCAGCGCGATCTGCGTCATATCCAGGATGTCGATATCACCATCGTACTTCGCATCTGCAAGTTCTGTTCTGTCCCTGTATTCGAGGATAATCAGTTCGGTATACGTCACATCCTGCATGTTTACCGTGTCATCCTCGTTTGCGTTTCCGAAGATTCCGAGTGTGTAGTCCGATGCTGCAGCTGGTAATGCCAGCAGTAGCAAGCTCATGGTTACTCCAACCAATATGTTTGTTTTCATTTTTATCACCTCTCTTTTATTCATTCCCATCAACTCTCCTCTGGTGGCGGATACACGAATACGCCGTGCTCATCCAGATCGATGTCCAGCCCCTGGAATTCAGTCAGATATTCCTGATGGATCGCCTGTGGATCCAGGTCCTCGAATAGCTCCGGATGGAACCATTTCGCCTGATATGCGATCTGGACAAACTGTCTGCACCCGCTGGCTGGGAAGAAAGATACAAAGTGATCAGCGATTATGTACACGTTCCCCTCCTTCACCGCTTTAACATTCTGCAGTTCAGGCTGGCTCATGATATCTTCTCTGAGCGCCTCCAGCTCTGTTGTATCGCCCGCATCCACGCCATAACCACCAGCCGTCCATGGTGCCACCCGGACTATGATATCAGGGTTTCGCTCTATTATCACCTCAGGGTCCACAGACATGTAGTTTCCGGGCTGATCAGCAAAGATATCCCTGCCACCTGCCATATCAATGTAGGCATACTGTCCATAGATGTAGTAAATACCATCCTTAAAAGAAGGTGCAAAGTACACCTCTGGTTTATCGTCTTCGGAAAGTTCCTCCACACGCTCTTCGATGGAATTCAGAATGTTTGCACGCCAGCCAAGGTATTCTTCAGCTTCGTCCTGTCTTCCAAAGACATATCCCAGCTTTTCCACCTCCTCTCGATGAATCTCCATCGTCTGGAGATTGAAACGAAGCACAGTTATGCCTGCTAATTCGAGCACATCCTGAACCGGATCAAGATCAACATACCCCTCTCCAAATAAGACGACAGCATCAGGATTCAGCTCCAGTATTGCCTCAACATCAGGGTTCCACCCGGTTCCGATACATGGCACATCATCGAACTCTCCGAAAAAGACCGGATCCAGAGGAGTGGGCCAGGTTCCTATACCAACTATTATATCCTTCGGCACCTTGATCGATCGTAACGTTTCAATGGATTGCGGGTAAGTGGGGATGATTCTCGTCAGCGGCTTATTCACCGTCACGATTCTGTCAGTCGTATCGAGAAGCGTAATCTCCTTCTCCCTCCCGAGTATGATCAGCGCGATCTGCGTCATATCAAGGATATCGATATCGCCATCGTACTTCGCATCAGCAAGTTCTGTCCTGTCTCTGTATTCGAGGATGATCAGTTCGGTATACGTCACATCCTGCATGTTGATCGTGTCGTCTTCGTTTGCGTTGCCGAAGACACCGAGCGTATAGTCGGATGCTGCGGCTGGCAGCGCAAGCAGGAGCATCATGGTTATTACAGCCAATATTGTATTTACCTTCATGTATATTACTTCCCTTTTACGCGGTCCGCAAGCAATTGCCCGCCCAGTCCAACATTCTCCGGCTGATTTTCCCGTATGAGCACGGTGATGTGCCCGATTCCATATACCTCAACTGCAGCCTCTGTGAGCTTCTTCACAAGCTGCCTCTTTCGTTCGATGTCCATCGGTGGACCTTCTACCATGATTGTTGGCATTGCGATTCATCTCCGCTCTTCATTCGCCCAACCGCGGATACACGAATACGCCTTTCTCATCCAGATCGATATCCAGTCTCTGGAACTCTGTCAGATATTCCTGATGGATCGCCTGTGGGTCCAGGTCCTCGAATAGCTCCGGATGGAACCATTTCGCCTGATATGCAAGTTGGAAACACTCGATGTGATTACAATGGGGAAGGTAAAGCAACAAATAACTGGTGATGACGTAAACTCTTTCATTTTTCACTGCTTTCACATTCTGCAGTTCGGAGCGGCCCATAATCTCATCTCTCAGAGCTTCCAGCTCTGCGGTATCATCCGCATCCATATCATACCCGCCACCAGGATAAGCTACTTTAAGTATGACATCCGGGTTTCGGTCTATTACTGCTTCAGGGTCTACGGAACCGCCAGGTTCACCAGCAAAAATATCCTTGCCGCCTGATTCTGCAATGTAGCCATACCGTGAATAAGTGGTGTAAGGCAGGTACGACTCACAGTACACATCGACCTTATCTTCTTCTGGAATCGCATCCACCTTCTCTTTGATCAAATTTAGGATGCTCTCACGCCAATCCAGATATATTTCGGCTTCATCACTTCTACCAAAGATGTATCCAAGCTTTCTCACCTCTTCTCGATGAATCGCTGGCGTCTGGCACTTGAAGCAGAGCACCGTGATGCCGGCTGATTCTAACTTATCAAGGATCGGCGTCGTATCAAACGGTCCACCCGGTGGTTGTAGGAAGACGACATCGGGATTTAGCCCTAATATTTTTTCAATATCAGGAGTCCACCCTGAGCCAACATCTAACAACTCATCACTCAACTCTGGATAAAACGCTAAATCAACCTGGCTGTATGTACCAACCACTATATCTTGTAGATCCATCCCAAACGATCGTAACATTCCAAAGGGACCGCCGACGATGCTTGATATTGGCTTCTTTACCGTCACGATTCTGTCAGCCGTGTCAAGAAGCGTCATCTCCTTCTCCCTCCCGAGTATGATCAGCGCGATCTGGGTCATATCAAGGATATCGATCTCGTCATCATACTTGGCATCAGCAAGTTCTGTTCTGTCTCTGTATTCGAGGATGATCAGTTCGGTGTACGTCACATCCTGCATGTTTATCGTGTCATCCTCGTTTGCGTTGCCGAAGATGCCGAGCGTGTAGTCGGATGCCGCGGCTGGCAGTGCGAGCAGGAGCAGGCTTATGACTATCCCGATCAGTATACTTGTTTTCATCTCTATCTCCCTTCCATTCCTTCATTGCATCCTGCCCAGTATTCTTCGACTGCTTTCTGAACCGTGGGTTCCACTTCCATTCCCGCATCCAGAATGTAGCGGGCTGTGACAGGCAGTATGCTCATTATCTCATAGCCGTTGCCGACATTGATATGTTCAACACCAGTACTAACCCACTGCCCTCCGATCGAGAAACCAGCTTTCTCGTGAAGAGAGGCGCCAGCATGAACCATCCGGTTGGCTCCTGCCATAATCCATAGCTGGATCTGTTGCGGATCGCTGACATTGATGTAGATATCGCGGAAGATCAACCTGCCGATCGCAACAGTCCTCGCAGCCTCTATCGGCGAAGGGGGAATAATCGTCCCTTCCAGAGGACTTCCCGGGTGGACTCTGAGCCACGAAACTGCCAGCTGGTAGAAGTTTTCCAGTTCTTTGAGGTAGAAGAGGTGATCGACACGATCCTGATAACTCTCTCCTATTCCTGTCATGATCACGCTGATCAGGGGAACTCCGTTATCATTGATCAGATGAGCCAGCTGTTTTCTCTTCTCCAGACTGTCACCAGGCTTGATCTCGTGGAATATCCTCTCATTCATCGTCTCAAACGAACTCGTTATGGATTCAACTCCAAGTCTCTTCATCTCCTGTATGTGCTCTTCTTCCAGTGCCGGTCCCACATTGACCCAGACATCGAGCCCGGAATCTTTGAGAACCTTAAGAATCTCGATGACGGTTGGTCCGGCAACTTCCGGATTCGTCCCGCCCCCGATCTCTACGGTGCTCGTTCCTGTCCTCTTGAATGCCTCTGCAATCTCTTTCAGTTGCCCGGCACTCACATTCCAGCCTTCCCACTTGTATCCAGGGGTGGCACGTCTACAGTACTTGCACGGCGGATCGATCTTGCACTCTATGTTGCTTCCCATCCAGCCATCCAGACGGAAAAGGTTTCCGCACTCTTTCTCCCGGACAGCTGTCGCCGTCTCAAAGAGTTTTAGATATTTAGCAGGCTCTTCAGTCTCCTCAAACAGAAAAAGAGCCTCCTCTTTAGTAATCGCCCGATCCATAGCGATCTGTAATGTTTCTTCAAATTCCATCTTACATACCTCCTTTAATTCTCTTAATTGGTCACTGGCTTCGCAATGATCTCGACACTGCTCTGATATCGGCCGGATTTATCCATGAGCTCCAGCCGTCTGGTGTTGCCTCTACCCTGCGCTGCTGCCGAGTTCATCCATATCTCCTTCGGCAGAATGAGCGGAGCATCTGATACGATCTCAAATCCGCATTCGTTGAATATCTCATCGAGTTCCGAGCGGTAGTACGACCTCATCATCCGATAAAAGGGCGCCTTCTCGCCATCCTTACTGGTGACATAGCCGATCGGTTCTATCCCCTTCCCATTCTCACCTCGTGGATGACGGGTAAGATAGAAATATCCCCTCTCCCTATCGAAGAAATCATCCTCGGTTGAGTATTTTTCCCTGATCTCTCTATCGATGACGTTGGCTCGAAATAGACCGGTGGGCTTGAGTATTCGCCTGAATGTCCTGAGTGCAGCCGATGGATTGATGTCCTGAAATGCATTGGTCATGATGATCCGATCAAGAGAATGGTCCGGAATCTCGGAGAGGGGATCAGAGTCCACATCAGCACAGATGAAAACTGATTTTACCTCTGTTTCTACGGTCCGGATGCGTTCTCCTACCAGATTCAACATCCCCTGAGACATATCAACAATGTAATATCTGTTGAGTCCCCCTGCCTTCTTCACAACCGCCTCTGCAAACTCACCCCTGCCAGGTCCAACCTCCATTGCAGTCTCTGACTCCACAAACCAATCGGTTGCAGAGTTAATCCATTTCGGATCGTTTACCGGGCTTGGAAAATGACGGGGCTGGGCGATTGCTGCCGCAGCCTCGTAATATTCCGGAAATACGTGCTTGGTCACTGCTCTTTCGATCTCTAACGTTCTCTCAGTCATCACCTCACCGTCCATCCGGATACCGCTCTGGATGGTACACGAATATACCGCGTTCCGTCACGTCATAGTCGATACCCATGAATCGGTCCAGATATTCCTGATGGAAAGCCTGTGGATCCATCTCCTCGAAGAGTTCCAGATGGAACCATTTTGCATAGTACTGAGCCGCTACAACCGCATGCGGTCCGTCATGGAGCTCGATTGTTAGCAGATAGACGTTTCCGGTTTCCACTGCCTTTATGTAATTCCAGCCAGGTCGGCTCATTATGTCATCTCTTGCCGCCTTTATCCCTGCCACATCATCCACATCATAGCCGGTACCTCTGCTCGGTATCTTGATGATGATATCCGGATTCTGGTCTACCACCCATTCAGGGTCGATGGTGAGGCTGTGTGGTGAACCCACACCAGTCAGATCAGCAGCGATATTGATGCCACCTGCCATCTCGCACATCTGACCTGCGCCTGATAACTTATTGAATGCCAGATAGGGCTGGCACCACTCTATGTATACCGTTGGCTTCTCGTCTTCTGTCAGTCCTTCTGTTTGCTCTTCGATTGAACTTATATGGCTATCAACGAAATCGATGAACTCTTCTGCCTCGTCCCTCTTGTCAAGAACGTATCCCATTATCTCAAATTGCGGCATATCGATGTCAAAGGTGAGGCGAACGACCTTGATGTCCGTTCCAGCGAGTTTATCATCAAGGACTTCAGGGCTCGGGCGGAATTCATAGGTGAGCAGAATGTCCGGGTTGAGGCTTATTATCGCCTCAATGTCTGGTCCCGCGCCCCAGACACCTCCGACGCCTGGCAGTCCACTCATCACAGGATAAAGTACTGGCTTATCCTGTATTTCCGTACCCACGCCGACCACGTTGTCCACCGCTCCAAGCACCTTGATCCCATCAGCCTGGTTGTCTGCAAAAGGAATTATCCCTTCCACTGGCTTATCAACCGTCACTATGTTTCTGGGATAACCTTCGTGGCTATCGATGAACGTAAGTTCCTTCTCTCTCCCGAGTATGATCAGCGCGATCTGCGTCATATCAAGGATGTCGATATCGCCATCATACTTCGCGTCTGCAAGTTCTGTTCGGTCGCGGTATTCAAGGATGATCAGTTCGGTATACGTCACATCCTGCATGTTTATCGTGTCATCCTCGTTCGCGTTTCCGAAGATCTCGAGTGTGTAGTCTGATGCTGCGGCTGGCAGCGCAAGCAGCAGCGAGAGCATCATGGTTATTCCAACCAATAGGTTTCTTTTCATATCTATCACCTCTTTTTATTTACTCCTATCAACTTGCCACCAGCGGCGGATGTACGAACACGCCTTTCTCATCCAGATCGATGTCCAGTTCCTGGAATCCGGTCAGATATTCCTGATGGATCGCTTTCGGATCCAAATCCTCAAAGAGCTCCGGATGGAACCATTTTGCGTCGTAAGCATCCTGAACGAAGTATCTGCATCCGCTACGAGGGCCGGCAGCCATTATGTAACCACTGATCACGTAGACTTTTCCATTCCGCACTGCGTTTACATTCTGCAGTTCAGGTCGGCTCATGATCTCTTCTCTTATCTCTGCCATTCCTACCGTGTCAGCCACGTCCAGCTCATAGCCAGCAACTCCCTCCGCCGTTGCCATCTTGACTATGATGTCAGGATTTTGACTTACTACCTCTTCAGGATCCACAGAGATGCTCGCTTCGTAGCTCATGCCGGGAAAGATGTTTCTGCCGCCCGCGATTTCGATACGTGCATACCGTTCAGTGGTAACGTAGGAATTCCAGGACTCTGCGTACACTTTTGGCTTATCTTCTTCTGAAATCCCTTCCACCTTCTCTTTGATTGAATTCTGGCAACCTTCGTAGAAATCGAGTAATTCCTGGGCTTCAGCCTCTTTTCCAAAGACATATCCAAGCTTTTTCACTTCCTCTTGAAACAGGTTTGGTATATGCGGTCTATTGAAACTGAGGCGAAGCACAGTGATACCAGCCGATTCCAACACCTCTGTAGCTGGATCAGACCCCTGATAGAAGGCATATAGAAGGACAACATCCGGATATAGTCCGATTATTGCTTCACAGTCTGGAGCTGAACCCGGGTTATAACCCCCGGCAACGATTGGCACATCCTGAAACTCCGGATATAATATATCATATCCCGGACGTTTAATCCCATCGGGTACGCCAACTACCTTGTCCTTCGGCACCTTGAGCGCCTGAAACATTTCAAGAAAGTGGCGGTTACATGTGACAATCCTATTCAGTGGCTTCTTCACGGTCACCACTCTGTCAGCAGAATCGAGAAGCGTTAGCTCCTTCTCTCGCCCGAGTATGATCAGCGCGATCTGTGTCATATCAAGGATATCGATCTCATTATCGTACTTTGCATCTGCAAGTTCTGTCCTGTCCCTATATTCGAGGATGATCAGCTCGGTGTACGTCACATCCTGCATGTTTATCGTGTCATCCTCGTTTGCGTTTCCGAAGATCTCAAGCGTGTAGTCGGATGCTGCGGCTGGCAGTGTTAGCAGCAGCGAGAGCATCATGGCCATTCCAACCAATGTACTTGTTTTCATAGTTATCTCCTCTTTTTTTATTCAGTCCGATTAACTCTCCAGCGGCGGATACACAAACACACCTTTCTCATCCAGATCGATGTCCAATCCCTGGAATTCTGTCAGATATTCCTGATGGATTGCCTGTGGATCCATGTCCTCGAATAGCTCCGGATGGAACCACTTTGCCATATAGCAAATACCTATAAAGTGTCTGTTTCCGGTTTTTGGCATGTATGTCCAGAGGTGGGTGGTTATTACGTAAACACGCCCCTCTTTTACCGCTTTCACATTCTGCAATTCAGATCTACTCAGGATCTCCTCTCTTACTTCCTTTAGCCCCGCTGTATCGCCTGCATCCACGCCATAACCTCCGCTGGCTTTCCATGTTGGTTTGATTATGACATTCGGATCATGCTCGATCACTGCTTCAGCATCCACCGTCCCGCTTTCACCAACAAAGATGTCCCTGCCGCCTGCCAGTGCAATTGCCCAATCATCATTGTCAGAAATTCCATAGTTTTTACTTCCTTCGGGGTACACTCTTGGCTTATCCTCGTCTGGAATCTCTTTCACCGTATCCTCGATCGCGTTCAAGATATTCTCGTACCAACCAAGGAATTCATCGGCTTCACTCCTTTTATCAAAGGCATATCCGAACTTTTCTAGTGCATCAGGATAATTTTCTTTCAGATCAAAGCGAAGTACTGTTATACCAGCTGTTTCCAGTATTTTTTGGGCGGCGCCATGAGTATCTCCAAATCCACTAGAGGTATGTAGAAGGACAAGGTCGGGATGGAGTTCCAGTATCGTTTCAAGATCGGGTTCCCATGATGTTCCAATGCTTGTTACATCACCGAACTCGGGGAAGAAATCCGCATCTATGCTGGTGCCTCCTGGTACACCAACTATCCTATCTTTTGATACCTTGAGTACACGTAACGCTTCAATCTGTTGGTCGAACGTGCAGACCACACTGTTTATTGGCTTATTCACTGTCACGATCCTATCAGCGCCATCGATCAGTGTAATCTCCTTCTCCCTCCCGAGTATGATCAGAGCAATCTGAGTCATATCAAGGATATCGATATCGCCATCATACTTCGCATCTGCAAGTTCTGTTCGGTCCCTGTATTCGAGGATGATCAGTTCGGTATACGTCACATCCTGCATGTTTATCGTGTCATCCTCGTTTGCGTTCCCGAAGATGCCGAGCGTGTAGTCTGATGCAGCCACCGGCGACGTCAGCAGCAGCAAGCTAATGGTTATTCCAACCAATATTGTATTCACTTTCATTGTATGTTCCCTCCTTGTGGTTTGTTTGTTGTTTTATATTATCAGGTACGCAATATGTGTTACATCGCGCATGCATACCATGGCTGTTCCATTCAGAACTTTAAACGTTCTATCAATGTCGTAGCATAAATCAGTAATCATATTGACCACTCTTCATACCATACACTACAGACCCCATCTTTCAGGGATGCCAGCATCATGATGGTGCGTTTCATCGTGATCTTCCCGATAATTCAGGGACAAGTCCCATCTGCTCGATCATATCCACGTAGGTTGGCAGGATGTCCGTGAAGATATAATCGTCACCAATCTGCTTCGATTCTGCCGGGAAGCGCCTGGTAAATGTGGCTCTATCTACGGGTTCGAATATCCCGTGAATGATCCTGCGATTTGCCCCAGCCATCATCCAGAGTTGCAGATGGTCATCCCTTCCAAACGATCCGTCCAAGTCTATACCCGGATGGGCAAGCCGGGTGATAGCCATGGTTTTGGCTATGTCCATCGGAGTGGCTGGGGGGTACCTCTCCATCGCCGCTCCCGGGATCGGGAAGAAGCCCGAGATGTAGACCGTGCTTAAGTTGTTGAAATTCTTGAGCTGGAAGATATGCTCTACCCGGTCAGTGTAGGATTCGCCTATCCCGATCATTATCCCGGTTGCGAGCTTTACACCATGTTCATCTATGAGCTGTGCAACCTCTTTTCTCTTCTGCAAGCTATCGCCCGGTTTTATTCGTCTGAATAACTCTTCGTTCATCGTTTCAAAGGAGCAACCAATCCTGCCCACGCCAAGCTCCTTGAGCTTGAGTATGTTCTCCTCTGACATATCAGCCCCATAGTTTACGAAGACGTCGAGGCTCGTTGATTCTGTCACAACCTTCGTATCCGCTACCGCCTCCGCACCATGGTTCCCGGAACAACCACCTCCGCACTGAACACCCTTGAATCCGATCTGCTCTGCAATTCTCGCAGATTCAGCCACATCCGCAGGAGTTGCTACCTTTGTGAAGAGCTTTGCTCTGTCACTCGACTGCCCACAGTACCTGCAAGGGGGATTTATCGTGCATCCTTTATTTGAAGAGAGGATGAATGCGTCCAACTTGAAAACCCTTCCGAGATTCTCATCCCTCATATAACTTGCTGTACTCATTAATTGGGAGAGTTTCATCCAGTCATCTGCGTTTTCAAATAAATAAAGTGCCTCTTCTCTTGTTATCCCATCATCTCTTGCTTTTTCCAGTACTTCATCGAATTCCATCTCCATTCCTCCTATTGATCTTCCCAAGTAGGGGGGTAAAAGAAGATTCCCTGATAGTCTACACGAAGCCAATCTTCGAAATACTCCTCATGAATCTCCTCCGGATTGACGTCCTCGAATTTGTCGGGATGAGCCATCTTGGCGAAGTAGAGAACTCCGATGTCTCCTCTCGTCCCGGGCAGCATGTACTCTGCCAGATACACATTTCCACTCTTCACTGCTGCAAGTTCATCAAATCCTGGCTGATCCATCGCCTCTTCTATAGATTCACTTGCCTTCGATGAGCTGGTTATCTTGTAGCCAACACTCTCACTCTTCCAATCACCCAGAAGAATGATGTCCGGGTTCTTTATGAGGATCCATTCCGGATCTACCTGTCTTGTTCCAGAGAAATCTGCGATATTTGTAAGACCAGCCGTCTCTATCGTCTTACTCATCGAATAATCTTCGCCAAAAACACCTCTGAAGTCCGCGTCTTTAAAGAGCATTGTTGGCTTATCATCTTCATCCAGATCCTCCAAACGTTCTCTGATAATGCTCAAGTGGCTCTCTCTCCACTCAAGGTACTCTGCAGCTCTCTCCTCTTCTCCAAGGATGTATCCCAGTAACATCATGACATTAGCGCGCCTATCCAGGTCGATAGTGTCTACGCAAACGGCTTCGACACGGATCTCATCCAGTTTCCCGATGACTGGCTCTGTAGGTGCCGGACTGCCGAGCATGATCACAACATCAGGGTTGAGTTCTGCTACCAGCTCATAGTTAAGACCCCTCCACTGATTGCCGATATCGGGTTTGTCACTCATTACAGGGAAATAACCGCGTTCCGGTATGCTCCTCTCTATCCCTGTTACTTTCTCCTCTGCCCCGAGAAGCCTTACGAACTCTGCCTGATTATCGTCAGTAACAACAATACTCTCTATTGGCATGTCCAGTGTCACCGCCCTATCAACGGAATCCAGAACTGTGAGCTCCTTCTCTCGCCCGAGTATGATCAGAGCAATCTGCGTCATATCAAGGATATCGATCTCGCCATCGTACTTTGCATCTGCAAGTTCTGTTGCATCTCTGTATTCGAGGATGATCAGTTCGGTATACGTCACATCCTGCATGTTTATGGTGTCATCCTCGTTTGCATTCCCGAAGACGCCAAGCGTGTAGTCGGATGCTGCGGCTGGCAGCGCACAGCAGAGCAGCAGCATGATTGTGGTTATTCCAACCAGTATGTTTGTTCTCATATATATTACCTCCTTTTTATTTATATCAACTCTCCAGTGGTGGATATACGAATACGCCATGCTCATCCAGGTCATAGTCCAATCCCTGAAATTCTGTCAGATACTCCTGATGGATCGCCTGTGGATCCAAATCCTCGAAGAGCTCCGGGTGGAACCACTTAGCCATGTATGCGGTGCCTATGAGGCAGCCTGATCCGCCTGTCGCAATATCCAGAAACGCCATCATATAAACATCCCCGGTCTTCACTGCGGTGACCTCAGCCAATTCAGGACGGTTCAGAATATCCTCTCTTGCTGCTGCCATCTCTGATGGATCATCCGAACCATAACCGCTGGAGATATATGCACTATATGATTGTGCGACGATGATCTCAGGATTCTGGTCTATCACCCATTCAGCAGCTACGTCAGGCCAGGTGCCTGACAGACCCTCAGCCATGTCTTTTCCACCAGCTATATCACACATCTGGTGAATTCTACCGGTTTCGTGAACGGTTTTGTAACCTCCTCCCGGTTGGAAGAAGCTCCAGTGGAATACCCGTGGCTTCTCATCCTCTGAAAGTGCCTCTGTTCGAGATTTGATCTCATCTGCCCAGCCCTCATGCCAGTTGATGTACTCATCAGCTCTTTCTCTCGTACCGACGATGTACCCAAGTAGTCTCACCCTTTCGGCAAAGCCCTCCGGATTTCTCAGGTTCATACCAATAATCGTAATGCCCGGGAGTTTTTCTTCATCCAGATATGCAGGACTTTTCACAAACGCCATGAAAAGATCAGGATCCAGACTGAGTATCGCTTCGTGGTCCAATCCCGGACCCATCCATGTACCTATGCATGGAAGCTTGCTGAGCTCTGGAAAGAGAACCTCTGCATCATCGATATGCGAGCCAACACCGACGATCTTGTCCTCCGCACCGATTGATCGCAGTACTTCAGTGGAAGGCGCCATCAGGACAACGATACGCTCTACTGGCTTGTTGATGGTTACAACTTCCGGTGGTCCGGTGTAAAGCGGGTCAGCAGGGGCTTCAAAGGTGAGCTCCTTCTCCCTCCCGAGTATGATCAGCGCGATCTGCGTCATATCGAGGATGTCGATCTCTCCGTCATACTTCGCATCGGCAAGCTCTGTTCTGTCTCTATATTCGAGGATGATCAGCTCGGTATACGTCACATCCTGCATGTTGATCGTGTCATCCTCGTTCGCGTTTCCGAAGATGCTGAGTGTGTAGTCCGATGCTGCTGCTGGCAGCGCAAGCAGCAGCAAACTTATGGTCATTCCAAGCAATATATTTACTTTCATATTTATCATCTCCTTTTGTCCATACCCATCAACTCTCCTCAAACGGCGGATACACGAAGACGCCATTATCGACGAGACTCTCATCAAGCCCCTGGAACTCTGTCAGATACTGTCGGTGTGCCGCTTCCGGATCCAGATCGGTGAAGCGATCCGGATATAGCCATTTTGCGATGTACCCCATGCCAATGAAGTGGGCTGTTCCGCCGAAGATGGCATTGTTGATCACGTAAACCTCCCCGCTCTCAACTGCAGGAACATGAGCCAGTTCCGAGCGATCCATGATATCATCTCTCAGACCACTCAACTCGGTTATGTCGTCTGTATCATACCCACCTTCAGTCTTTGCAGCTCTGATTATAGCATCAGGATGTCGATCGATCACGTCTTCTGCGCTCACATCCGGATAGTCAATGGTAAGATCACGGAAGATGTTGTAGCCACCTGCAAGTTCGACCTTCTCATGCCATCCGGAATTCCCTGCTGCGGTATGATACGCTCTCCAGCACTCAATGTACACTTGTGTTCTATCATCCATGGGGATATCTGCCACCTCGCCATAGATCGGGTTTAAGAATCCCTCGTAGAAATCGATCCACACCTCTGCCTCATCCCTCTTTCCAAGCAGGTATCCCAGTAGTATCGTATCTTCCACCAGACTCGATGGCTTGTAGCCGTCAATCCAGATGTATGCGATCTCCAGATTTGCATCGGTCAGCGTATCCTCGATAGCTTCACACTTGGACGCAGAGAAGGACGCATAGAGAATGACCGCGTCAGGATTACATGCCAGCATTGCCTCATAGTCGGGTGACCACACAGAACCAACGCTCGGATAGTCGCCAAACTCCGGGTAGAATAGCGTATCTTGAATCGTATACTTGCTCACGCCAACGATCTTATCAGCCGCATCAAGAGCTCGCATAAGTGGCATACAATCGCCATTCGGCGTGATTATCCTCTCGATAGGCTTATTGACCGTCACGATCCTGTCCGCGCCATCGACCACCGTCATCTCCTTCTCCCGCCCGAGTATGATCAGCGCGATCTGCGTCATATCAAGGATATCGATCTCGTGATCATACTTCGCATCTGCAAGTTCTGTCCGGTCGCGATATTCGAGGATGATCAGCTCGGTGTAGGTCACATCCTGCATGTTTATCGTGTCATCCTCGTTCGCGTTTCCGAAGATCTCGAGTGTGTAGTCGGATGCTGTGGCTGGCAGCGCAAGCAGCAGCAAACATAAGGCTATTCCAAGCAGTATCTGTGTCTTCATATTCAGCCCCACCTTGTTATTCTATACTATCAACTCTCTTCAGGCGATGGGTATACGAATACACCATTCTCGTCCAGATCGATGTCCAGTCCCTGAAATTCTGTCAGATACTCTTGATGGAGTGCTTTTGGATCCAGATCCTCGAATAGCTCTGGCTGGAACCACTTTGCCTGATATGCACGTTGCAGGAAGTGTCTGCATCCGCTACCCGGCATGAAGCACAACACACGAGATGTCACCACATAGACCTGTCCCTCCTTCACAGCTTCCACATTCTCAAGTTCGGGTCGGCTCATGATCTCGTCTCGCACTTCCTCCAGTGCTGCTGTGTCATCCACGTCCATCTCATAACCACCAAGCAACGTATATCCGCTTGCACCACGGCCGCCCCAGCACCCTTTGAGTATGATCTCCGGGTTGCGGCTCACCACCGCTTCCGCATCTATCGAAGCATCCGTCTCTGTAAAGACGTTTGTGCCACCGGTCTCCTCGATGTACGCATACGCGCCACTGAGTGAATATGGGCTGCTCGACTCAAAGTAGACCGTTGGTTTCTCGTCTTCCGAAATTTCCGCTACAGTCTCGTCGATCTGATCATATATCCCGTTATAGAAACCGATAAGAGATTCAGCTTCTTCCCGTTTTCCCAGGACATATCCCAGCTTCTCCACTTCTTCCAGGTAGATATCTGCCTGATTGGTATTGAAACGGAGCACCGTGATGCCGGCTGTTTCCAGCACATCCTGAGCAGACTCGAGTGCAGTACCCCATGTTCCTGTGGACATGGAATGTAAAATGACGGTATCCGGATCAAGGTTTAGTATCGCTTCGACATCAGGATCCCACATACTTCCAATAACTGGCATATCATCGAACTCATCTAAAAAGACTGGTTCTGAAACACTTCCGATACCAACTATTATATCTGTCGCCTTGAGCGATCGCAATGTCTCGATATTTCCAGCGTAGGGGGTGATGATCCTTTCTATCGGCTTCTTCACCGTAACAACCCTGTCGGCAGAATCGATCAGCGTCAGCTCCTTCTCCCTCCCGAGTATGATCAGCGCGATCTGTGTCATATCAAGGATGTCGATATCGCTATCGTACTTCGCATCCGCAAGTTCCGTCTGATCTCTGTATTCGAGGATGATCAGTTCGGTATACGTCACATCCTGCATGTTGATCGTGTCATCCTCGTTCGCGTTTCCGAAGACGCCAAGCGTGTAGTCTGATGCTGCGGCTGGCAATGCCAGCAAAAGCATCATGGTTATTCCAACCAGTATTGTATATATTTTCATTATATACTACCTCCTTATTGTTTAAGTATCACTTTCCAGTGATTTCTGATTACACAGATTCAAGGTCGCATCTGCCTGAATCTGTGTAATCAGTGTCTACGGCAATTATCGAAATCACTGGCTCTTTAGCTCGTTACTTGATGGGGTGTTACACAGTCACCTCATCGTCAGTCCATGTCGCGGGTATCTCGTTAGCACTGGTGTCAGCAAGCTTCCCATCGAATATGTCCAGAACGCTTATGTCACTCTGTGATCCTGTGATCTCGAAACCGATCTTTGCCACGTATCCTGATCCGCTCACTCCATCGTCACCAGAGAGTTTGAAGATCACCTTGATCGTGTCAGCATCCATAAAACGCCAGTCAACAAGTGGTACCGTTGTACCGCCAATGTTTCCATCATAGACATCGGTCACGTTCACAACGCTTGAGTCGAAGGTGAGATCGAACTGTCCTCCATTCATTGAAGCGACGTTCTCTATGTCGATCGTTGCATCGAATGAGTCGGTTGCCACTTCCGGAGCATTGACCTTGACAGGCACTCCGAT